>CAKUYG010000145.1 GCA_934702165.1 uncultured Bacteroidales bacterium
CAGTAAGGTCACGACGCTTGACAGAGCCGTATCCGATCACGACCACATCGTCCAGCATAGTGTTGTCCGTTTCGAGTACAACCACCACAGGAGAGGCCCCGGCGGTTATGACCTTTGTAACATATCCTATGGATGAGACAGTAAGCCTGTCACCTTCCATGGCATTGATGGAGAATGAACCGTCAAGTCCGGTGACTACACCGTTGCCGCTCCTCTCCACGACGACCCCGGCTCCGATGACCGGTTCTCCGGCCACATCAGTGACCTTGCCGCTTATCCGCTGCTGTGCTGACCCGGAAATCAAGGAACAGAACAGGCAAATGGCGGCCAGGAAAATCCTTTTTGAATCCATTTGTAACATTTGGTTTGTTAAAGTGTTTTAATAATGTGTATTTGTTTGCTGCAAAACTAAAAACTCAGCATTACAATTATGTCTGATACACTCCAAATATTGTTTGAAATCGTCCAAAGACCCAAATTATTGTATAATTTTGCACATATGCACTCGACAAAACCAATCATAACTGCCATTTGTTGCATGGTCATCAGCCTCGTATCATCCACGGCCCAACCGCCACACTATTTCACATGGTACGGCAGCGCCGACAACCAGTCGCTGAAGACCGTACACAAAATCAGTCAAGACAAAGCCGGATATATCTGGATTGCGACATGGGACGGGCTTCTGATGTTCGACGGTTACGAGTTCAAGAAATACTCTCTTCCTTCTGACAGGATGACCAACCGCTTCATTAACGTGACATCGGACTGCAACGGTGACATCTGGGCCCCGGCATATGACCATCGGCTCTATCGACTTGACAGAAAAAGCGGCACATTCGAGGAGATAGGAGGAGATTCCACTTCTGAAGCCGACTATTACAGATCTCCGGACGGAAGACGGATTTATCGGCTCGACACATCCGGCAGGCTCACAAGGATAGACATAGCGCCGGACAGATCCTATCACATTTCTGAAGTCTCTCTGCCTGAAAACGCAAAAGCAAATGGTGTTTTCTTCCACGAAAACGGAAAAGCATGCATACTCAGCGACAAAGGCCCGATTTATGACAAGGCCCCTGTCCTGTCTCACCCGGTGCGGTGCGCAGTTGAGACAGACGGCGCGACCATATTCGGAGGCACAGGCGGGAAATTGTTCATCCATACTGTATCAGGAACCAGGCAATACAGCATTCCGACGGCCGGGAGCATTGCGGCAATATGCCCCGTCCCGGGAAGCAGCGAATTGTTGGCAAGCACATCAGAGTCAGAACTGTTCCTCTACAACCTTGATAACGGAAAAGCCGCCCGCCTGCATTCCGACTCCTTCCAAGGCAATGGGCAGATAAGTATGCTCAACGATAAGAATGGCGCCATCTGGGTACAGTCGAGCTCGGGCGGAGTGGACTGGTACGACCCCTCTGGCAGGCGTCTCGTCCCCTTTTACGACGGGAGCAGGCAACAGAAGTGGAACAGCGAGAACCGGGCCACAGCCATTTTTTCAGATCGTCAGGGAATCCTGTGGATCGGGACCAACTGGAACGGGCTTATGAAAGCAGTATTCAACGATGATCACTTCTATCTGAAATCCCCGTCAATTCCGGGCAAGAGTGAAATCACGCCAGACAACAGCGTCAGGGCACTCATGGAGGATCAAGACGGAAACATCTGGGCAGGCACAAAAGGCGGGAGGATACACATCTATGACTCCCGGATGCTCAAACTTGGAGAACTCCATGCTGACGGGACGATCAGGCAAAAAGCCGGAAAGGATTTCGGAAGCATCTACTCCCTGAGCCAGAGCGGCGACGGTACGGTGTGGCTGGGTTCGAAAGAAGAAGGCCTTTTCAGCCTGTCTCCATCTGAGGACAGACATCATTACTCGATAAAGCACTATCCTGTCGATCATGACTCATACTATGGTCTGAACAGCCGTGAGGTTTTTTGCGTACACCCGGATTCATCGGGCAGGGTCTGGCTTGCCACTTTCGATGACGGCCTCTCTTATCTTGACATCGCGACAGGAGAGTTCATCAGCAAGAAAAACAGACTTCACTTCCCTACTGACCAGCGGAACAGGCTGCGTTTCGTCACGCACTCAAAAGACGGAAAGCTCTATACCTGCGGGACTCTCGGAGTCTTCATATGCGATGATATCTCCAAAGCGCCTGAAGACATGGTCTTCACCAACCACATCCTGACCAGCGATGAGGAAAGCCAGTCCAATGTCAAGGATGTGCAGCACATTACAACAGCAGAAGACGGCTCCGTCTACGCATGCACATACGGTGGGGGATTCTACCGGTTTCCGGACAAGGCGATCGGGACAAAGGACGGCATGATGTCAGACTTCACCCTGTCTTCAGTGCAGGACAACTCCGGAAACATCTGGATAGCCACGGATGAGGGCCTCAACAGATACAATCCCACAAACGGCAGCATAGAGGGCTTCTCGTACGAAAGGCTCGGATACAAAATAAGATTCAACGAAGGTGCGCCATTACGCACATCGCGAGGCGAAATCCTCTTCAACACAAGCGGTGGAATTCTTCACTTCGACCCGGACAACATCTCAAACAGGTCCTACATCCCGGCCATCAACATACGCTCAGATGGCAGCACCGGACCTGTCTGCTGTACTGCCGGAAAAGAACTGGACATATCTTTCCAAGCCATGGACATGACAGCCCCGGACAGGATCATATACTACTACAGGATCGATGGCGGGGACTGGAAGAACATAGGCAACAGCAGGTCTCTAAGAATGCGCGCCCCCAAAATCGGACGGCACCTTCTTGAGCTGCGTTCAACAAACGGCAACGGCATAGACGTGGACAACAGCATCCCAATAGAAATATTTGTCAAAGCCCCCTTCTACGCATCCTGGTGGGCCATATCCCTATATGTCGCCATCATACTGTCAGCAACCTTGCGTCACTTCTTCCTGAAACTGAAAAAAGCGCAGGAAGAAGAGCCCTACTACGGCCGCCTGAAGGGTACGGACAGGGACTTTGTAAAAAGAATGGTTACATATATCTCAGACCATATCGATGAATCCGGCCTCGATGTGCAAAAAGTGGCGGAGATCATGAATGTAAGCCGCTCAAGGCTGTTTGAAAAGACAAAAGCCATACTGGATCTCTCACCGGCCGCAATCATCAGGGAGATCCGTTTCCGGAAAGCCCTCGAACTCATCAGAGGAGGCGAGCACTCATTGTCCGAAGTAGCCTACATGAGCGGATTCAGCGACACCCACTACTTCAGCACGGCATTCAAGCAGAGATTCGGCATGACACCTGGAGAATACAAAAAAAGCTGTCACAAATAACACTACTTCCAAATCTTTTCACTACCTTGTAAGGCGAATATAGTATCAATAAGCACATGAAGAAGTGTATGACCTTATGGGCTTGCGCAGCAGCGCTTGCCATCCTTGCCGCCGGGTGCGGCAAGGAAAACAAACCGGGCGAGGAGGAAGTCACCGTTCCGAGCGATGCCTTCAACCTCAACGCAGCAGGAGAAACAGCCAACAGTTACATCGTCGCCCCTGGCAAGACGTCAGTCTTCACAGTCCAGTACAAAGGCAACTCGAAAACCGAAGAGACAGGAGCCGTCGTGTCCGCCGAGCTCCTTTGGCAGGACGCTGAGTCTCTCATCAAAGAACTCTACTATGTTCCCGAGACCATGCAGGTTGTAGTCAAGACCGGCAAGGTTTGCGGTAACGCCGTCGTGGCAGTAAGGGACGAGGGGGACAACATCCTCTGGAGCTGGCACCTGTGGGTAAGCGACTACGACCCGGCAGCAAGCCTCTGGAGCAGCCCTGCCACAGCGAACGGGACAGTATGGAAATTCATGGACCGCAATCTCGGTGCCAGCAGTGCCGAGCCTGGAGACTGGAACAGCAAGGGCCTCCTCTACCAATGGGGCCGCAAGGACCCGTTCAAGAGCCCGGCGGCATTTACTGTACAGAACGAAGACTACTCATACGCTGTCAACGGCGAGCCTACCCTCTACACTATAGACAACAAGGCCATTGCCACCACACCATACGAAGACGCAGAGGGCTTCGGCTCATACGAGAAGAGCTTACAGAATCCGACAGTGTTTTACAAAGTCATGGAGGAGTACCTCGAGGACGGGGATAAAGCCAACCACCCTGCATCCAAAGACTGGAGAGACAGTTCCGACGACGATGCCTGGGGCGGCGTGAGCCTCACCAAGTCAATCAACGACCCTTGCCCTCCGGGATACAAGGTTCCAGTCCTTGCAGCCAACGGAGACCACCCGTACTCATGGCATGACTTCAACAAGGCAGAATGGGACACGGTCAACTACGGCATGAACCAGGACGGACAGTGGTGGCCGGCAGCCGGCACACGCGTCAACTACAGCGGCGGCCTCGACTTCCCGGAAATCAACCCTTACGGAGGCATGTGGGTCGGTACGGCCGGCAAGGCCAGCGAGGATCTTGAGAAATACCCAACCCTTTACGGAAGGTACACATTCATCATAAAGACCAAGCGCATGTACAACAAGTACGATCAGAAAGACGCACGCTCACAGGCCCTTTCTGTACGCTGCGTAGCCGAATAACAAATACGACATCGTCTTAAAGCCGTTCTCCAGACCTGGGAACGGCTTTTTTTATGTAACTTCGCAGCATGGTTTACAGACAGCTGACAAAAGAAGAATTCGAAGACTTCGCGGGCAGGATCCTTTATGAGGACAACCACCTGCTGGTAGTGGACAAGAAAGTAGGGGAAATAACCCAGGGCGACAAGACCGGCGACGAGTGCCTCGCCGAATCATACAAGGCATTCATCGCGCAACGCGACGGCAAGCCAGGGCAGGTCTTTCTCGGGGTGCCGCACAGGCTGGACCGCCCCGTATGCGGCATCTGCATACTCGCAAAAACCTCAAAAGCCCTCGAAAGGCTGACCGCGATGTTTCGGGACGGAGAAATCCACAAGAAATACTGGGCGCTCTGCTGTTCTAAACCGGATCCAGAAGAAGGACATCTGGAAGACTGGCTCGTCCGCAACGAAAAGCAGAACAAGACCTACACGGCCGGAGCGGGCAGCCATGAAAAGCCGCGTCCGGATGCGAAGTTGGCCAAACTCAACTACAAGTATCTTCTTAGCACGGACAGATATCATCTCATAGAAGTCGAACTGCTCACCGGCAGGCATCACCAGATCCGCTGCCAGTTGAGCAACGCCGGTTGCACGATAAAGGGTGACCTGAAATACGGAGCCCCGCGTTCCAACCCGGATGGGGGAATCTGCCTCCAGGCACACGAGATCAGTTTCATACATCCAGTCAAGAAAACCCCAAATGACATAACAGTGCAGGCCCCTGTCAACTGGAAAGGAGTCA
>CAKUYG010000146.1 GCA_934702165.1 uncultured Bacteroidales bacterium
TCACTGGCCTCGTTGACATCGGTGAAAATGTAATTGTCCCGGGAGCCTGCGGCCACTATCCTCAATTCATTGCCAAGCTGTCCGTTGGCTCCAGTCACAAGTATGTTCATTGTATGGTGTTAAAATTCGTCTATGTTCTGCGCTCCGCGCTTCTCCACCTCATCGGCGATACGTGCAAGGTACTGGCCGTAAGGGTTTTTCATCATCGGCCCGGCCACTTCACGCACTTTGGCGGGGGTGATCCAGCCACGGCGCAGGCCGATGCCTTCAAGGCAGGCGATCTTGAGCCCCTGGCGCTTCTCGATGGTCTCGATGTAGTTGGTGGCCTCGGCAAGCGAGTCGTGCGTGCCGGTGTCGAGCCAGGCGAACCCGCGTCCGAGCGTCTGCACCTTCAGTTCGCCGGAGCCGAGGAATTCCTGATTGACAGTGGTGATCTCCAGTTCCCCGCGGGCGGAAGGCTTGATGTTCTTGGCGACCTTTACGACCTTGTTGGGGTAGAAATACAGGCCCACGACGGCGTAGTTGCTCTTCGGGGCGGACGGTTTCTCCTCGATCGAGAGGCAGTTGCCGGCCTTGTCGAACTCAGCCACACCATAGCGCTCAGGATCACTTACCCAGTAGCCGAAGACCGTGGCCTTGCTTTCCTGCTCGGCGGTGCGGACCGCTTCACGCAGAAGCCCGGAGAACCCGGCACCGTGGAAGATGTTGTCCCCGAGCACCAGACAGACGGAGTCGTCGCCGATGAACTTCTCTCCGATGATGAAGGCCTGCGCCAGACCGTCCGGGGAAGGCTGCTCGGCATAGCTGAAATTGACGCCGAAATCACTGCCGTCACCAAGCAGACGCTTGAATCCGGGCAGGTCGTAAGGGGTCGAGATGATGAGAATGTCCCGTATGCCCGCCAACATGAGCACGGACACGGGATAGTAGATCATCGGTTTGTCGAAAATCGGGAGAAGCTGCTTGCTGACTCCTTTGGTGATCGGGTAAAGGCGTGTGCCTGAACCGCCTGCGAGTACGATTCCTTTCATAAGTTCTCCGGCTCGGAGCCGGCTTCGTCAAAATATTCCTTTGATACGTGACACACCGGGCACTCTTTCGGAGGCTCCGGACCGACATGCTTGTATCCGCAGACCGAGCATATCCATTCTTTGTTTTGTTCTGCCATAGTTTCAGGTGTTTGAAAATTCGCCTCGGCGATGGCGTTTGCCGCCTGCCAGAGGTAATTGGTCCGGAGACAAATATAGGAGTTAATTCCGACTATGCCAAGAGTTTGCGTACAATTCCGGAAATGGTCCTGCCATCGGCGAGGCCGGCGAGCTTGGCGTTTGCCGCGCCCATCACCTTGCCCATCTCTTTGATGGACGTGGCCCCGAGTTCGGCGATGATTTCCTTGACCTTGGCTTCCACCTCGGCTTCAGAAAGCTGCTTCGGGAGGTATTTCTCCATCACGGCAGCCTCTGCCAGTTCATTGTCTGCCAATTCCTTACGCCCTGCCGCCACATACTGTTCAGCGGACTCTTTACGCTGTTTGACGAGTTTGCGGATCATCTTCAGGACATCTGCGTCGGTGACTTCCTTGGCCCCTCCTTCCGAGGTCTTGAAAAGAAGTATCTCACCTTTGACGGCGCGCACCGCGTTCATCGCCACACTGTCCTTGGCCTTCATCGCGGCCTTGATATCTTCCTGGATTTGCTGTTCGAGTGTCATGGCATTTTCTGTTTAACCCCGTAAAGTTACAAATCATTTCGGGATGAAGCAACGGTGCGGGACGGAAACTTTTCACCCCCGGCACGCATGGCGGAACGCTGCGGCTGCAGGGCAGGTGGCGGCGCCAGGTGGGAGCGGAATCGACGGAAAAGGCTCCTACCTGGACGGGGCAGCGGCCGCAGACGGGGCTGCAGGGCAGGCCGGAAACTTTTCACCGCGCCGCGCCGTATAAAGAGAGGAGTTGGAATTTATACAACCATCAATATTATGAGCAACTTTATCGAAAAAATCTCTGAGCGCGCGGCCAGGACAGTGAAATGCTGGTGGCTGTTCGTGCTCTGCGGCCTGCTCTGCGTAGCGGCGGGCATCGTAGTATTCTGCAACCCTGTCGAGAGTTACCTCACACTCAGCGTCCTCTTCGGAGTGGTGATGCTGGCTTCCGGTATCGTCGAGCTTGTGGTCGCATTCAGCAGCCGCAACTACTTCATGATGAGGGGATACAACATCGTGGGCGGAGTGCTCGATGTGATCGTCGGCATCCTGCTCTGTTCCATGCCTTCAGTGACGGCAGTGCTGCTGCCGATATTCCTCGGCATCTGGGTGATGTACCACAGTTTCATGATCATCGGTTTCGCCGGTGACTTGAGTTCTTTCAATGTTCCGGGTTCAGGCTGGGGCATCGCTTCAGGCATTGTCCTGCTCCTGCTCTCCATCCTCATCATCTTCAAGCCGTTCTCTGTCGGCACCGCCGCGGTGGTCATCCTCACCGGCATTGCACTCATCGTCCTCGGCGCGATAATGGTCGCAGGCGGCCTCAGGCTCCAGAAGCTCCACAAGAGCGTTCAGGAGAGTTTCGGCCCGATCGATTTCAGCGAATAACAAGCACCTTGGCCCAAGGGCTAACCGGCTCAAGCTTGGGATAAAAACCAGGAAAAGGCTGACGCAAAACGCGCCGGCCTTTTTCATCGCAAATACGGCGGTGCCAGGTGGGAGCGGAAACGCTGAAAAAGGCTCCTACCTGGACAGGGCGCAGGCCGCAGACGGGGCTGCGGGGCAGGTGGCGGTGCCAGGTGGGAGCGGAATCGCTGAAAAAGGCTCCTACCTGGACAGGGCGCAGGCCGCAGACGGGGCTGCAGGACAGGTGGCGGTGCCAGGTGGGAGCGGAATCGCTGAAAAAGGCTCCTACCTGGACAGGGCGCAGGCCGCAGACGGGGCTGCAGGACAGGTGGCGGTGCCAGGTGGGAGCGGAATCGCCGGAAAAGGCTCCTACGTGGACGGGGCGCAGGCACGGACGCGGCAGCGACAGCATACGGGGCGAAAAGGGGCTTGCCCCGCTGGCCGGCTACTCCTGCTTGAGCGAATCCACCGGGTTGGCCCGGGCAATCTTAAGCGAACCGACCACCACTGTCAGCACAACCACTGCCAGCACGAAGACATCCGCCACCAAGAAATACTGCGGCCCGAGCACAATGGCATCGGAAAATCTCCTGAGCCAGGAATCAGCTACGAACCAGGCACCGATGTCCCCGACAAGCACTGCCACGCCGGCAAGCTTGAGGATGTCCAGAACCAGCATCATGACTATCTGCGAAGTCTGGGCCCCATTGACTTTGCGGACAGCTATTTCCCCACTGCGGCGGTAGTTCTCGTCACGCACATACCCTATAAGTCCGATGAGGGCGATCATCACCGCGAAGACGGAGCCGAGCGTAAAGGTGCGGCGCATGGAGTCAGTCTCTTTGTACATGTCTCGGAAAGTATCTGAGTATGAGGTCAGTTCCACATCGCGTCCTCCCTCGGTATCATGCACAATCCTGTTGATGACCTCCTCTGCAGACTTCACTGCCTCCTCTGACTTGTCACGGAATTTGATGGCGAGCGTCTTCAATGTGCCCTTGTCGCCCTCACACCAGCAGAAGCGGACGCTCGGACGATTATCGGCACTCTCGAAAGAGCCTATCAGGTAATCCTCGTACACACCGCATATTGTATAAGTGTCCCTGTTATGCCCGGTGATACGGACAGTCTTGCCCACAGCGCCGTCGGACCAGTCGGCATAGAGGCTCATCTTCTCCACGAAGCTGCGGCTCACGGCCATGTCCTCCGGACCTTCAGGCCTGCGTCCTTCGATGAGCCTGAATCCCATCAGGTCAAAAAAACCTTCGGTCGCATAGTCCTCGTCGGCAATGTTGAAAAGTTCACGGTCATCCCCCGGGAGATAGATGTTATTGCCGGAAGCACGTTCAAACGGCAGGCAATATGTGAGTTCGGCAGACTCCACCTCCGGCAGCGCACGCAAGTCACTGGCAACCTGAAGCATCCTCTCCTGGCTCAGGGCCGGGATGTAGGAATAGGCAACATTGTCGTAATCATAGCCCGGATCAGCATCAATGCTGCGGCTGTATTGAGTGCCTACGACAAGCATCAGCGAGACGAGCAGCGCGTTGACGGCGAACTGCACAGCCAGCAGTGAGAGCTTCCACCGCCGTTTGCTGTCCTTGTACCCCCTGAACGCCGTGGATACCGGGATCTTGATGAACATCCGTGCCGGGATCAGTGCGGAGAACAGGAAAACCAGCAGGAGAGTGACAATCAGGACAATAAACGTCTGCGGGATCATCAGATCCGCAACCGCCACCCCGATGAGCGACTCTATCGAAGAGCGGAACGCGAATATGAGCAGCACGCATACGAGCAGGGAGGAGAGAATGTTGACCGCCGTCTCCCTGAAAAGCAGGGCGTAGATGGTACCGTCTCCGGCCCCGAAACATTTGCGCACCCCGACCTCGCGCGAGCGCCGTATCACATCACCTATCGCCACGAGTATATAGTTCATCACGGACACGAGCAGCAGAAGCAGTGCGACTACAGAGAGGATGAGCACCATATTGCGCACATCCGGGTTGTCCATGTGCATGGTCTTGAATGGTTTGAGCACATAACGGAGGGTTGTGCCGTTCTTCTCAAGGCTCTCCAGATCCTGGTGGGCCTCCTGCATCTTGCGTATCGCTTCCGTCAACGAGGCCGGGTCAATCCCCGGGGCGAGCTTGACATAGCTGGAATAACGGTCATTGCCCATCCAGTTGCTGATGCTCCACTCCCCCATGGCCTCAATGCCTATAAGGGCATCGAAACGCAATGTGCCGTTGACCGGAAAATCCTCATACACCCCTGCCACGGTGAGCTTCAGATCCGGCATATCCTCGTTGTATATGGTTTTCCCTACAGCCACGGCAACGCCACCGAGACGTTCTGCCACACTGCGGCTCACTGCGACACTGCCGTCCCATTCCCTGAGAGCACCTGCCGGCGTGCCGGCAAGAAACTCCCTGTCGAACACATCGAAAAAGCAACTGTCCGCCACACGCACATTGCATTCCAGACTGTTGCCTGACTCATCGAAGAAAACGTCAGAATTGAATACTCCGGTGTACCTTGTCGCGGCGACCACACCCGGCACCTCAGCCTTGAAGCCAGGTGCCACGGCACCGCTCGTACCCCCGAATTCTTTGCGCTCTCCCTGCTGCGTAAAGTCAGATGTCACCTTATATATACGGTTCACATCCTTGTAGAAGCCGTCATAGGAC
>CAKUYG010000147.1 GCA_934702165.1 uncultured Bacteroidales bacterium
CCCCTATCGGCACCCCTCCTAACGCCATCGCGCTCGGGGCCCTGGAGAACGCCGGCTACTCCATAAGTTTCGTGGACTGGATGACCAGGATGGTGCCGTTCGTCATCATCATGATAGCCATCGCCTGGGTTCTTCTCCAGCTTTTCTTCCCTTTCAAGTCCGACAGGATTGAGCTGAAGATCGAGTCCAAGGCCGGCAAGAAGGACTGGCGGACCTATGTCGCATGGATCACCTTCTTTGTGACCATTCTCCTTTGGGTGACCGAGTCCATCACCGGCATCAACTCCAACATCGTGGCTCTCATTCCTCTTGCAGTATATACCTGCACCGGAGTCTTCTCCAAGGAGGAGATCAAGGAGATCAACTGGAGTGTGCTCTGGCTCGTTGCCGGAGGTTTCGCCCTCGGTACCGGTCTCAACAAGACAGGCCTTGCCGCCACCCTCATCAACGCGATTCCGTTCAGCACGATGAATGTGGTGCTCGTCATGGTGGTCGCCGGATTCATCTGCTACTTCCTTTCCAACTTCATCAGCAACTCCGCCACTGCGGCCCTTCTCGTGCCGATCCTTGTGGTTGTGGGCACTGCTATGTCCGACCCTTCTGCTGCCAACAACGCGCAGTTCGTGGGCCTCGGAGGTATGTACGCCATGATTCCTTTCATCGCCGTGTGCGCATCCATCGCGATGCTTTTCCCTATCTCCACTCCGCCTAACGCCATCGCGGCTTCCACCGGACTGGTGCAGACCAAGGACATGATGAAGGTAGGCATAATCATCGGTGTGATAGGATTTGTCCTCGGATACTTCCTGCTTACAAAGATTTTCCCTTTTACAGTATAACATGGACATAAAGAAGATACTTACAGTATCACTTCTCTCTCTGGCCGCCGCCTCCGCCTTTGCGCAGGGCGGCGCTCAGTTGAAGTGGTATGGCTTCGTGCGCAACTATTTTGCCTACGACAGCCGTGAGACCCTGGCCGGTACGGAGGACCTGTTCACCTACCTGCCCAAGGATGAAAAGATAGTTGACGGGGTCGATCTCAATGAGGTGAGCTCATTCCGTTTTGCCGCCCTCACTTCCCGTCTGGGACTTGATGTGAGCGGCTATGAGGTTGAGGGCTGGAAGGCCGGGGCCAAGATCGAGGCCGATTTCTATGCCGGTGTCACCGGGGTTTCCGGAACCGCTTTCCTGCGTCTGCGTCAGGCATATATGACTATGGGCAAGGGGAGTGTGGGCCTCAAGATCGGCCAGGCCTGGCATCCGATGGCCGCTGACATGCCAGATGTCGTCTCCCTCAATGCCGGTTCTCCGTTCAATGCGTTCAACCGTTCTCCTATGGTTCTTGTGGACTACGGTGTCGGCGGGGGACTTACCCTCAGCGCTGCCGCCATCTGGCAGATGCAGTACAATTCGGCCGGCCCTGCCGGACAGTCGGCCAACTATATCAAGTACGGCTGCACCCCTGAACTCTATCTGGGGCTTAGTTACAAGGAAGGGGGGTTCCTCGCCCGTGCGGGTGTGGACATGCTTTCCATCAAGCCGCGCCGATATGATGAAGCCGGTACGAAGAAGGTCAGCGACCGCATCACCACCCTCACTCCGTATGTCTATCTCCAGTATTCGGAGGACAAACTGATGCTGCGTGCCAAGAGCACTTTCGCGCAGGCCGGTGAGCACCTCAATTTCAACGGAGGTTACGGAGTCTCCGCCATCAACTCCGACGGCAGTTGGGATTACACCCCGACCCGCAACTCTTCTTCCTGGGTGAGTGTGCGTTACGGAAAGAAGCTTCAGGGCGTGTTCTTTGCCGGTTATGTCAAGAACTTCGGTACCGCCGAGGATCTGGTGGATGCTTCTATGCTGTATTTCAGCAAGAACAGCTTCTCCAACCTCAACAGTCTATGGAGGATCACCCCGACAGTGGTCTACAATCTCGGCAAGATGCAGTTCGCCCTTGAGTATGAACTCACGAGCGCGCAGTACGGCAAGTTCGGAGCCTCCGACAAGTCGGCCCTTGCCACGCAGGACCTCCATTGGGTGACCAACAACCGCCTCCAGGCGATGGTGAAGTACAGTTTCTAGTTTTTAGGCTATAAAGTATGGGCCGGCGCTGGTGTGCCGGCCTTTTTTTGTCTGATTTTCATTATATTTGCGGCATCTATGGCACTATTGTTAATTTATCTTTTGGGTGCGATGAGCATTTCTTTCATGTGCTCCGTGCTTGAGGCGACCCTGATGTCCACCCCTATATCATATATCACGATGAGGGAAGAGGAAGGGTATAAGCCAGCCGTAAAGTTCAAGAAGTTCAAGCAGGAGAGTTCCCGCCCTATCGCGGCCATCCTCTCTCTCAACACGATAGCCAACACCATCGGTGCTGCCGGAGTCGGCGCACAGGCCACGGCAGTTTTCGGCTCGCAGTGGTTCGGACTTGTCAGTGCCATCACCACCGTGCTCATCCTCGTATTTTCCGAGATTATCCCGAAGACCATAGGCACTTCCTACTGGAAATCCCTGATGGGCTTCGCCACCAAGGTGATATCCGTGCTGATTGTCATCATGTACCCGCTTGTGATAATGGTAGAGGGACTCTCAAAGCTCATCACTCCGAAATCAAATGAGGCTGTGGTCTCCCGCGAGGAGGTGAGTGCCATGGCCAATGTAGCCGAGGAGGAGGGGGACCTTGAAGAGGATGAGAACGCCATCATCCAGAACCTCATCAGCATGGATGAGGTGACAGCATCCGATGCCATGACCCCGCGCGTGGTGGCCGCCATCGCGCCAGAGTCCATGACCATGCGTGCTTTCTACAAGGACAAGCGCTACCTTCATCACAGCCGCATTCCTGTCTATGCCGACAACGACGAGTACATCACAGGCTATATCTTGAGGATGGATGCTCTGCAGCTGCTTGCGGACGACAAGTTCGACCGCACTCTCGGCAGCATAAAGAGGGACATCGCTTCTTTTGGGGAGGATACTCCTCTGGACAAGATTTGGGATGAGATGCTCAGCAAGGACGAACAGATAGCCGTGATAATCAACGAATACGGCAGCTTCCAAGGGATTCTGACCCTTGAGGATGTCATCGAGACCCTGCTCGGCAGCG
This sequence comes from uncultured Bacteroidales bacterium, assembly GCA_934702165.1. Lineage (GTDB taxonomy): Bacteria > Bacteroidota > Bacteroidia > Bacteroidales > UBA932 > Cryptobacteroides. The sequence continues at coordinate 3,110 of CAKUYG010000147.1, forward strand.
AGATCGTGGACGAGAAAGACACTGTCCGCGACATGCAGCAGCTCGCCCGTGACAAGTGGAAGAAAATCCATCCCGAACAGGCTGAGGCTACTGCTGGCGTCGTGGATGGTGCTGCCGATGTGGAATCCGCTTTCCGCTCCAAGTCCGGCACTGAGTCCAGTACTGGGTCTGCGTCTTGATTTGGCGTTGGCTCCGGTTCGGTGAGGTCATAAACTGAGTTCATGGTTGACAGGTGCGCCGGTAGCAGTTGTGCCTGTCTGATCTCAACGTTGTTCTTGACCCCGATGACATTTGTCCGGGCAAAAGCGGTCTTTCACGGACAAAACTTGTCTTTCTGGCAGTTGTCCGGACAAAGGGGCGTTTGGGTGGACAAATCAATGGGGAAGTTGACATCGAGACATTCATCTGTCCTTTCGGTACAGAAAAAGGCCTTCTGCTGTACGGGAGGCACTTGCGAGGCCGTCCCCTGCGCAAACATCCATTCCATGTGAAGGCTCAGATCCGGACCTCGACCCCGGGCCTCAGCCCCTTGGCCCCGTGCGCACGGGGCTGAATGGGTGCTTGGTGACGGTCTGGTGCGCTCAGGTCACTTTATTTCCTTGAGTATTTTCAGGGTCTCGCCGGTGTCTTCGAGTTCGTAGATCTTCGGATGGGTCTCGCCCCAATACGGAGCGTGCAGGGCAAGCATCAGACGGCCTTCGAAAGTCCGGAAGATCATCCCGTGGCCGGCATTGACCAAAAGGGCCTCGTCCTGCTGGCGCCACGGTCCGGCGATTTTGCCCGAGTCGGAGATTGCGATTCCGCAACTGTTGTTGGTTGTCCAGATCATATAGAGCTTGCCTGTCTTCCCTTTGCAGAGATAAGGCCCGTCAGTGACATATCCGCTGCCGTCAGGCGGGATAGGCTTGCCCCAGGTATGGTTGACATAGCTCGCGCGGAAGAGGTTCTTCGGCTCCCCGTCCATGTCCGAGAGATCGTCCTTGAGACGGACATACCCGACCGCCCCGTCCGTAACCTGCACCCATTCATGGCAATACACCATATACGGCACGCCGTCCTCGACCCACAGGGTCCCGTCAATTGTCATCATGTCGGACGGCAGGGTGGCGTGCGGGGCGAATGTCCTGAACGGCCCGTAAGGCGAGTCGGAGACGAGCACCTGGCTCCCGCGCATTACGCGGCCGGTGTGGTACCAGTTGCGCCACTGCTCGGAGAGTTTCTCGCTGGTGTCGAATGTCTGGAAGAGGTAGTACTTGCCTTTATAATAATGGAGTTCCGGGGCCCAGATGCTGTTGATCTTTATCTCGCCCCAGACATCGTCAGGAGCCGTGTAGATGATTGTCGGGCCTTCCCAATGGATGAGATCCTTGCTCTTGTAGCTTTTGACGCTGCGTCCGGCGGGACCGACCATTATATATTCCCGGGAAACGGGGTCGGCAAGCACGCAGTTGTCCCGCCAATGGAGTTGATCAAGGGTGTACGTCCCGTATTGTTCTCTGCCCGGCTGCGCATCGAGGCTGACCGGCAGGCAGAGCATGGCTGAGGTCAGCGCAATTAAAATCCTTTTCATCGTATTCGTTTTAGCGTCGTAAGACTATCATCGGCAAAGATACAAATAATTGCCTTGCTTGCGGCAGAAGAGCCGGGCCGCTGTCCTCTCTGGAGCCGCAAGGTTAAGATTTTGTTACGCGGGCGAAATTTCCCGCAGCCGGACTTGGAAAGGTTGCCATTCTTGCTTACATTTGCCCTGCTAAACGAGTAATGCTTATCATTATTAAATAATTACATTATTATGCTTAAAACTGTTCTTTCAGAAAAAATGGGGGGGGTAAAATTGATTACTCCGCTCCAGAATGTGAGGTTCTGAACCTCGACACCGACACGGCAATCTGCCAAGGTAGTGGCGCCTTCGGAGTTGACAAGTGGAACGAAGACGACCTTGGACTTGATTTCTAAACCGCAGCGATCATGAAAAAACTTTTTGTCTATGCAGGCATCGCCTGCGCCGCTGCGCTTTCACTTACCAACTGCAGCAAGATCGACCCTCAGACCCCGTCTTCAGAGGGGATGCCTTTCGAGATCGTAGCTTCCACAGCCGAGACCAAGACCGCCAATGACGGGCTCAAGACCACTTGGGTAGAGAATGACGACCTCAATCTCTTCCACGCCGTGGC
>CAKUYG010000148.1 GCA_934702165.1 uncultured Bacteroidales bacterium
GTAGCCGCTGTTGATATAGAATGCCCCGTTGCCGTCCTGCTTGTAGAGCGGGCTGGTGGCGGGGTAAAATCTGCTCGGCGGCACTCCGCCCTCGAATGCGAGGATGAAGTTCTCGTTGAGGATGATCCTGAATCCGGCTCCGGCGGTGATGTGCGGCCTGTCGTGCCCGCTGCCATTGCCCATGTAGGCTTCGTATGAGGCGCGGTATTCTTCTTTTCCCTTGAAACTCATGTCCCTGCCGCGTGTGACCATGGTCCCGTCACTGAATATGCTCAGGCCCAGGGAGAGGTCCTGGCCGAAGACGGAGAAATTATAGAATCTCCAGCGCAGTTCAGCCACGTAGCTTGCCATGTCAAGGCCCACGACCCTGTTGCGCATGATGCCGCGCACGGTGCGGTAGCCTCCCATCCCGTCGCGGTCGCAGCTTTCTCCCATCAAGGTGATGAAAGGCAGGACGTAGTAGGGGGCGGAGTTGCCGAAGTTCCCTTCGTAGTTGAGCCTGTAGGCGAACGTGAGCTTGTTGCCGCCGATGAGAGGGAAGTACTGTCTCATGGTCAGGGAGTAGCGGTAGAACGGGTTGGTGGTTCCGAGCCAGCGTGGGGCGAGCATCAGGTGTCCTTCTGCCCAGATGCCCCGTGTCGGGGCGCCCTCTTTGTCGCGGCTGTCGTAGACAAGGCCGAGCCTGATGCTGCTGCAGAATCCTCCGTCGGCTTCTTCGTCGCCTATCAGTCCCCAGCGCCGGTAGTTCTCGAAGAGAGTTGGCTCGCTGTCGGGGAAATGATTGTAGTCGGCTTTGCCTTTGTTTAGGCTGGCCCGGTCAATTACGCCTTCGTCTATCCACCTGAAGTGGTAGCCCGCCTCCCAGCTGAGGTGCTCGCCGAGGGGTCCTATCATGTCCGTCTTGCCTATCAGCTGGCTTCGGTCCGCCTTGTAGTATGGGCTGTAGAGATGCTGTGCGGGGTCCTGCGGCCCTTTTGAGTTGGCTTTGCCGAGAGCTACCCTCTCGTGGTCGTACCAGGAGGCGTATCCGTTGAAGCCGTAGAAGTCGAGGGCTTTGTCGAGGGAGAGGACGAAGGAAGTGGACCAGCGGACTCCGGGGATGAGCTTCTTGTTGTCATACATCAGGAAGTATTGCTGTGAGCCTTTGGAGAACAGGGACGCTTCGAAGTAGGTCTTGGAGGCGTAGTTGGGGTAGAGGCTGCCGTCTCCGTAGTCGAAGAGATTGGCAAAGGCCCCATATTGTATGCCTTTGTCGGCGTCGAAGGCTGCAAGCGGCAGGGCGAGGAAGCTGTATCCCCGCTTTGTGTCCGTGGAGTCCGGCCGCTCCGCTCCCGTCCCGGCGGCTAGTGTGGCGCTTGTGAAGAGGCAGGCCGTCAGTGCTGCCAGAAGTGCTGCGGATCTTGATGTGAATCTCATATCTGCTACAAAGATAAGCATTTGCGCGGATTGTTCGGATGGATGTCGCTGTGGCCTTACTCAAATTTTTGCTTATTTCTAAAGGCTTGATTTTCAGGCAGGCAAAAAAATATTAAAATTTTTTCAAAAAAATTTTGGAGAATAAAATAAAAGTACTACCTTTGCATTCGGGTTGAGCAAGTGACCGTTCTGGCCCGTCAACCTATTGGTTATTAGTTTTAGTGTTATTAATTATGTGGTTAGTATGAGTTGTTGCCGTGACGGTCACAACTCATTTCTTTTTTATGTCCTGTCCGCTGCGGAAAGTCAGTTCTTCTCCCGTCTCAGGATGTCTCAGCGAGATGCTTTCGGCATGCAGCCAGAGGCGCCCGTGCTCCGGGCTGCCGTAGAGCTTGTCTCCGCGTATCGGGCGTCCCAAGCCTGACGGGTGGGCGCAGTGGACACGCAGCTGATGTGTCCTGCCGGTCTTTGGATGGAGGAGGATTTCGGTCTCTCCGTCAGGGAGTTCGGAGCAGACTTCGTATTCTGTGATAGCGAGTTTCCCCTTCTCATGGTCTACCATCTGTCTCGGTCTGTCGTACCAGTCAGTGATCAGCGGAAGTGCTATTGTGCCCTTCCTGGCACGCGGGAATGGACCCTGGCCTGCGGAGAGTCTGGCCCTGTAGGTCTTGCGGACCTGTCTTGCGGCGAACTGGGCCTCGATGGCGGATTTTGTGCCTGCGTCTCTGGCAAAGATGATGACTCCTGAGGTGTCCATATCCAGGCGGTGGCAGGAATGGACTTCGCCGTATCGGCCCTGTAGCCATTCGAGCAGGGATTTTGCGCTGGTGCGCCCAGGGACGGAGAGCATCCCTGACGGCTTGTCGGCTACTATTATAGATTGATCTTCGTATATGACAGACGGCTCTTCTCTGGTGAATTCGGCGTCAAGCGGATTGGGTTCCACCTCAAGACCTTCCATCATGAAACTGAGCAGCGGGCCGCATTTGCCGGTGCATGAGGGATAGAAACGTCCATGCTCGCGGACTTCGCCGCGCGGGGAATCGCCGTACCAGAATTCGCCCATGGCTATGGGGCGCATGGAGTGGGAGTATGCGTATTGGAGGAGTTTCGGGGCGGCGCAGTCTCCAGTACCGCCGGGCGGGACGAGCCCGCGGCGGGCAAAAACCTCTTTGATGCTGAGACGTTCTCCGCGTGCGTTTGAGACTATATATTGGTCGAAGAGCCAGTCCTGAAGTTCTGCCGAGGCACGGCTTTTCTCTTCACCAGGTGGCATTTCGCTGATCTCGGCTTCACGCATCTTGAAGTGTCCGGTCGGGGCAGTGATATCGAATATCGGCGGGACGAAGCCTTCGACGAGGGCTCTTCCGCAGGCAAGTCCGCTGAATGCGTATAGAAAGCCTCCGTCTGTCTGCAGTATGCCCATCATCTTGCCGCAGCAGAACAGGCTGTCCAGCTGCGGAGAAGCTTGTATTCTGGAAATCAGTTCTTTGGATGCCTCGACAATCTGTGGTGCGGGGACGTAACGGAAAGGATATGTAAACATCCTATCGGAGGAAATCCTGCAGGGCCGCCGCGACTTTGTGTACGGGGAGTCCCATGACGTTGTAGAAAGAGCCGCAGATGCCGGATATGCCCACATAGCCTATCCATTCCTGCACGCCGTAGGCGCCGGCCTTGTCGAATGGCTTGTAGTTGTCTATATAATAGTCTATCTGCTCCTGGCTCAGAGGCAGGAAATCGACTCTCGTGGAGTCCGTGAAACTGACCTCATGTCCGGCATCGCGGATGACAACTGCCGTCACGACTTCATGGCTGCGTCCCGACAGAAGGTGCAGCATCCTGTCTGCTTCATGCCGTGAATGCGGTTTGCCGAGCACCGTCCCGTCCAAAATGACGACGGTGTCGGCGGTCAGCAGAACCTCGTCTGGTCCGAGCGGACGGTGGAATCCGTGGGACTTGCCGAGGGCCATGTCGAGTGGGATGCGGTGTGCTTCAACTCCAGGCTCCGGACCCTCGTCGAAAGTGTTGTCCTTGTCGACGGTGAATTCGAGGTTGAGTCCGGCGAGCAGCTCCTTGCGTCTCGGGGAGCCGCTTCCGAGTATAAGATGCTTCATCTCAATAGATCTGATCGTATTTGTCCTCGTCGAAGTGCCATTTGTCCTGGGCTTTGAGGATCATTTCGATTCCCTCGCGCAGACAGCCGTGGCCTCCGCTGCGGCGGGTGACGAAGTCAGCCGCCTGCCGTGCCTCCGGCACGGCGTCTGCGGGGGCGAAGCCCGCCCCGCAGCGGCGGAGCACCTGCGTGTCGGGGATGTCGTCGCCGAAATACGCGACCTCCTCCGCTTTCAGTCCGTTGTCGGAGAGGAACTGATTGAATACCTTGAGTTTGCCGCGCACTCCGAGGTGGAGGTTCTGCTCGCTGGCCCCCATGTGCAGGCAGCGGCTGTGCAGCGCCGGAGTGTCTCCTCCGGAGATTACTCCGATGATGAATCCCTTTGCGGCTGCGACTCTGGAGGCGAAGGAGTCCTTGGCGTCCACTATCCGCACGAGATCCTCCGGATTGGGTCCGACGGGGATTATGCAGCCGTCGGTGAGCACACCGTCGATGTCATAGACGATGGCCTTGATCTGCTTAAGATTTGGTGCCATTAGGATTGAGGTCGGCGATGTTGAACGTGTTTCCGGCCTGCCTCTGGCCTTCCATCTCTATATGGCCGAACTGGGCCTCGTACTTGCTGATGTTGTCCACAAGTGCGTTGAGCAGCCGCTTGCAGTGTTCTGGAGCCATCACGATGCGGCTCTGCACCTCCGGCTTCGGGAGTCCCGGCAGAATCGTCGCGAAGTCGAGTATGAACTCGCTCCGGGAGTGGGTGATGATGGCCAGATTGGAGTACGAGCCGCGGGCCACTTCCGGCTTGAGCTCTATGTTGATCTGCTTTTCTTCTTTGTCCATGCTCTATATGTTTTAAAGTCACAGTCCGCAAAGTTACGAATTCTATTGAAAAATTGCCTATCTTTGTGTCCTATGGAACTTGAAGCAAAATATAACCCGTCCTCGGTCGAGGACAAGTGGTACGCATATTGGACGGAGCACAAGTGCTTCCATTCGGAGCCGGACAGCCGTGAACCATATACAGTAGTCATCCCGCCGCCTAACGTGACGGGAATCCTCCACATGGGCCATGTGCTCAACAATACCATCAATGATGTGCTTGTCCGTAAGGCGCGCATGGACGGCAAAAACGCCTGCTGGGTGCCAGGTACGGACCACGCCAGCATCGCCACCGAGTCCAAGGTCGTGGCCAGGCTCAAGGAGAGGGGAATCAGCAAGGAGGACATCAGCCGTGAGGAATTCCTCAAGTATGCCTGGGAGTGGAAAGAGGAGCACGGGGGCATCATCCTTCAGCAGCTCCGCAAGCTCGGTGCATCGTGCGACTGGGGCCGCACCCGCTTCACGATGGAACCGGAACTCTCTAAGGCGGTTATAGCCACATTCTGCCATTTCTACAAAAAGGGCATGATATATCGTGGTGTGCGCATGGTCAACTGGGATCCGGTAGCGCTCACAGCCATAAGTGACGATGAGGTGATCCACCGCGACACCAAGAGCCATTTCTATCATCTGCGATACTATATTTCAGACGGGGCGGGCAATCCTACGGACCAGTATCTTGTGATCGCCACCACCCGTCCGGAGACCATCATGGCTGATGCTGCCATCTGTGTCAACCCTGCCGATGAACGTTATCATTGGCTGCGTGGCAAGAAAGTTCTCATCCCTCTCATAAACAGGGAGATACCTGTGATTGAAGACAGCTACGTGGAG
>CAKUYG010000149.1 GCA_934702165.1 uncultured Bacteroidales bacterium
CCCAACTCTCCGGAGGAGAACTGCTGCGGAGCGCGGACGATGGCGGAGAAGAACTGCTGCTGGAATGCGAACCAGCTCAGACGCGACTCCACCCTCTTGGACGCGCTGCGCCCGCGGCCGATCTCGACAGGCTTCTTGTCCCCGTCGAAATAGTAGTCAAGCTTGGAATACTGGGTCTCGTTCTTGTAGCCTTTTTCCATGCGCGGCATGGTGAGCTCGAAATCGATATCGTATGAGCTGACGTTGCGCGGTATGACGCCCTGCATCCCCACGAACGAAAGCTGGTTGTCCACACGGTAGCTCTCTCCGAGGAGGGTGTACTTCTGCTCGATATACCCGCCGCCTTCAAATGGCAGGCGCATCACTACAGAACTGTCCGTGACCGCTGCAAGGCTGAAATTGAAATCCTTGGTCTGGATATATTCTCCGGTATAGAGGCTCACCGAATACTCGGCTCCGCCAGGACGGAAAATATACAGATCCGTACTGTCATAGTTGCGGAACTTCTTGAGCCTTACCGAATAGGGCTTGGCCCCGCGCGTGGTGAGCTTCATCTCGAGCACATCGTTCTCAAGTGTGACGATGCTCTCCTGAGCCTTGGACGCGCTCTCAAGCAGGGAATCCTTGTAGATGGCCACCGGCCTAGAGGACTCCAGCACCGGCTCGCCGGATCCGATGACAGTCTCGGATGCCATCTGCTGAGGCGGCATCTGTGCGAGGGCTATCGAATCCTGCTGTGCCTGAAGTTCCGCGGCCTTGCGGGCCCTGTCTGACTGAAAAACTGTAAACCCTATGAAAATAAGGGCGATGAGAACAAATCCGATTACCGAATTTTTATCCATTATCTGCTTTCCTCCTCTGCTTTACGAATCTGGGCTTCAAGGTCTTTGAGCTCCTCCTTCGCCTTGTCAATCTTCTCCTGCATCTGCCTTATAAGCGGTTCACTGTTCTTTGAAGCAGAGAAAAATCCTATATTGTTCTCGTAAGTGGTGATGTTCTGCTGAAGAGCGCGATACTTGCTGACAAGTGCGTCCTTAGGACTCTGGGCAGACTCCCTCCTGCCCTGCCGGCCGGAGCGGGCACTCTGGGAGAAGAGCGGGAAAGCTTTCTTCATCGCATCGCGGAAGGCATCATTGACATTGTCCTTCTCCTTGTAAGGGACGTGTCCGATAGCCTGCCAGCGCTCGTTGAAAGAGCGCATCTTCTCGGCATTGGCAGTCTCGTCGTCGCCCGGAGTGTATGCGAGCACCTCCTCGATGAGCTTCTTCTTGGCCTTGAGGTTGGAATAGAAATCGTTGTCAGATGAGGCGTTGGCGTCACGCTTCTCGAAGAACTCATCGCATGCGGCGCGGAACCTCTTCCACAATTGCTCGGACTTTTTGCGCGGCACGGACCCGATCTCTTTCCACTGCTTCTGCAAGGCGACGTACTGGTCGGCCGTATTCTTCCAATCGGTGTTGTCCTTGAGTGCTTCGGCCTGGTCGATCAGGGCCTGCTTCTTCTCAAGATTGGCGTTGAGGTTGTCCTTTATATCTGTGAAATATGCCCTCTTCTTGGAGAAGAAAGCATCGCACGCGGCACGGAAACGGTCGTAGATCTTCTGGTTCTCCTTTTTGGTGGCGTAACCGATCTTGCGCCACTCCTGCTGCAGCGTCTCTATCTCCTTGGTCAGTGCGGTCCACTCGGCCGAAGTCTTCACGTCCGTGGCGGCGATCTCCTCCAGCTTCTCACACAGAGCCTTCTTCTTCTCGAGATTCTCTTCCTGCTGCTCTTTGAGCCCCTCGAAGTGGGCCTGATACCTCTTGTTGACCACTGCCGTGGCAGCCTTGAAGCGGTTCCATATATCCTCGCGCTTCTCCTTAGCCACAGGGCCGTACTCCTTCCACTGCTCGTGGAGTTTCTGGAGTTCGTGGAACGCGTTCACGACGTTGTCGTTCTCGGCAAGCTTCTCGGCCGCCTCGCAGAACGCCTCCTTGGCCTCAAGATTCTTGCGGAAATCCAGGTCGCGCAGGTCCCGGTTGATCTTGACCATGTCGTAGAACTTCTCGACATAGTACTGGTATGTGTCGTTTATGTCCCTGTAGGCGGTCGCCGGGACCGGACCGGCATCCCTCCAGCGGTTCTGGAGTTCGCGGAACGCCGGGAAACGTGCGCTCACATCCTCCTGACCTTCCACGAGGGCCTTGAGCTCGTCTATGACGGCCTGCTTCTTGGCGAGGTTGGCTTCGCGCTGTTCATCCTGCTGACGGTTGAACTCGGCACGCTCCTTTTTATAGTCGGAATACATCGCCTTGAAATTCTGCTCGACGGCCTCGAAAGGGTTGTCCGCGCCTTCGGAGGGAGTCTCTTCGCCCTTTAGTCTGGAGAGCAGCTTGTAGAAAGCCGACTTGATGGATTCGGCCTCCTTGGAGCGCGCCATGCTGTCCGCCCCTGATTTCAATTTGACAAAAAGATCGGAAAGTTCTGCAAGAGATTTGCCGGAGAGATCCTCCAGCTTGTCGCCGACCACCTCCGCCTTGTCGGAGATGCCTGTGCTTTCAAGCAGATCACCGGCCTTATCCGCTACCTCTGAAACGACCTCTTGGATCTTCTCAGGAAAGTTGTTTTCGCTCATAATCGATTTAGAGTATTTATTATAACCCAACAAATATACGAATTAAAAAACATACACGGTCAAGTTATCCGGCAAGTTTGACTAAATTTGCAGGAAAATCAGACAGATATATGAGAATAGACATACTGACGGTGGTTCCCGAACTGCTGGACAGCCCGCTGTCCCACTCGATAGTTGGGCGCGCACGCAAAAAGGGTCTCGCCGACATCCACATCCATGACCTTCGCAAATACGGGCTCGGGCCCAGGAAAAACGTGGACGACTACAGCTACGGTGGAGACGCGGGCATGGTGATGACCATCGAACCGGTCTTCCGGATGATGGAGGAGCTCAAGTCCGAGCGGGACTACGATGAAATCATCTATATGTCCCCGGACGGAGAGACACTCGACCAGGGCATCGCCAACGGACTCTCCCTCAAAGACAACATCATGATCCTCTGCGGGCACTACAAAGGCATCGACCACAGAATAAGGGAGCACCTAATCACACGCGAAATATCTGTCGGCGACTATGTCGTGAGCGGCGGGGAAATCCCGGCCGCGCTTCTGACCGACGCCATCGTCCGGCTGATCCCGGGAGTGCTCACAGACGAGACCTCCGCCCTGTCAGACTGCTTTCAGGACGAGCTCCTCTCCCCTCCCGTATACACGCGTCCGGCCGAATTCAACGGCTGGAAAGTGCCGGAAGTCCTGCTCAGCGGCAACCCGAAACTGATACGCGAATGGCAGGACGAACAGGCCCTGGAAAGGACCAGAAAACTGCGTCCGGAACTACTTAATAAAGAAATTTAAAAATTGCAGAAATTTTTTCCAAAAAAATTTGAAAAAGTATTGCATATCCAAAAAAGATGCGTACCTTTGCTTTCGGAAATGAAACAACTCAGTCTCCGGCTTCGGCCGGCAGACATCTAACCAACGATAATTGACCTTCTATAAGGTAATACACTACTAACTAACCGTAAACCCCCGCTGAGAAGCGGGGGTTTGTCGTTGATTTCCATCTTGTTATGCATCCACCGCCAAGTGGATCCGAACAGCCTGCGGCTCACTTGACCGGCATCAGTTCCACCTCATAGAGGCGCGGCCAGTTTTTCCCGGTGAGCCATATTTTCCCCGTCTTCTTGTCATAGGCTATCCCGTTCAGCACGTCGGTGTCGGGGGTGCGCAGTTTGTCAGGCAGCAGGCCGGAGCAGTCCACGGCGGCCTCAACCCGTCCGTCGGAAGGATTGATGACGACTATCATGTCGGTCATGTAGACGTTGGCCCAGATCTTCCCGTCTATCCACTCAAGTTCGTTGAGCAGCCTGACAGGCCTTCCGTCAAGCCTGACATCCAGCGTCTTGACAAGTTTGAATTCCTTGGTCATATAATAGATTCTGGACGAGCCGTCAGAGGCGATAAGATGCTCTCCGTCCGTAGTCAGGCCCCAGCCCTCGCGCGGGTAAGAATAAGTCTTCTCATATTTGAGAGTCGCAGCGTCATAGACGAACGCCACCTTGTTGGTCCATGTGAGGATGAAGAGTTTGCCGTCCAGCATGACCGACCCCTCCCCGAAATACTTGCGGGCGAAATCCAGCTTACGGCTCACTTTACCGCTCTTGTAATCCACCACCCTGAACGAAGACTTGCCGTACTGGCCTGTGCTTTCGTACATCTGACCTTCCTCGAAGAAGAGCCCCTGCGTGTAGGCGGCGGTGTCGTGGCTGTACTCTTTCAGCACTTTTACCTTATATTGCGCAACCCTGCCATGACAGGCCGTACAGACGGCTCCGCACATGCCCGCAAGCAACAAAAATGAAATTAACCTCTTTTTCATAGCCGCGAATTTACAAACTAATTGTATATTTGCGTCCCGTTATGGATACAAAGTATATATTTGTCACGGGCGGAGTGGCTTCTTCACTCGGCAAGGGCATAATCGCCGCATCACTTGCAAAACTCCTTCAGGCCAGAGGCTTGAGAGTCACAATTCAGAAGTTTGACCCTTATATCAACATCGATCCGGGCACCCTCAACCCCTACGAGCACGGCGAGTGCTACGTGACGGAAGACGGGGCCGAGACCGACCTCGACCTGGGACACTACGAGCGCTTCCTCGGCGTCCACACATCCAAGGCCAACAACGTCACTACAGGCAAGATATACAACACCGTCATCACCAAGGAGCGTGAAGGTGCATATCTGGGAAAGACCGTCCAGATCGTGCCGCACATCACAGATGAAATCAAGCGGCGCATGCTTCTTCTCGGAAAGACAGGCAAATACGACATCATCATCACGGAGATCGGCGGCACTGTCGGAGACATGGAGTCACAGCCCTTCGTGGAGGCTGTACGCCAGCTCCAGTGGGAACTCCCAGAGGAAGACTGCATGTCCATCCACCTCACCCTCGTACCATATTTGAGCGCCGCAAAGGAGCTCAAGACCAAGCCGACACAGCACTCGGTGCAGATGCTCCAGCAGGCAGGAGTACAGCCGGATGTGATAGTATGCCGCACCGAACACCCGCTGACCCCGGAACTCCGCAAAAAAGTGGCCCTGTTCTGCAACGTCAAGCCGGGCCACGTGATCCAGTCAATCGACGCATGGAGCATCTATCA
>CAKUYG010000150.1 GCA_934702165.1 uncultured Bacteroidales bacterium
TTGACATACTCACCTGTACGGGCATTGTATCCGAAGTCATCCTTGCCTTCCTTGATCTTCTGGATGATGACAGCACCGTCTACACCTGCGTTGCTGGCTATCTGGCGCAGCGGCTCCTCGATGGCCTTGGCGACAATGTGTATACCTGTCGTCTCATCTTCGTTGTCCCCCTTAAGGCCTTCAAGAGCGGCTGCGGCACGGATATAAGATACGCCACCGCCAGGAAGATAGCCTTCCTCGACTGCTGCGCGGGTCGCATTGAGCGCATCCTCTACGCGGTCTTTCTTCTCTTTCATCTCCACCTCTGTGGTAGCACCGACATAGAGCACTGCGACGCCACCTGACAGCTTGCCGAGACGCTCCTTGAGTTTCTCCTTGTCATAGTCTGAAGTGCTGGCCTCGATCTGCTTGCGGATGGAATCTACCCTCTCCTGGATGGCGTCCTTGGCACCGGCACCTCCAACGATGGTGGTGTTCTCTTTGGTGATGGTCACCTTCTCAGCCTTGCCGAGCATGTCAGGAGTGGTGTTCTCAAGGGTGAATCCCCTCTCTTCTGAGACTACCACGGCACCTGTAAGGGTGGCTATGTCCTGAAGCATCTCCTTGCGGCGGTCACCGAAACCTGGAGCCTTGACGGCGGCAATCTTGAGCGTGCCACGGAGTTTGTTGACTACAAGAGTCGTAAGAGCCTCGCCGTCGACATCCTCTGCGATGATGAGCAGTTCCCTGCCTTCGCGGGCAACCGGCTCGAGGATAGGGAGGAGATCCTTCATGGAAGAAATCTTCTTGTCACAGATGAGGATGGAAGGGTTGGTGAGATCCGCCTCCATCTTGTCAGAGTTGGTCATGAAGTAAGGAGAGATGTAGCCACGGTCGAACTGCATACCCTCAACCACTTTAACCTCTGTCTCAGTACCCTTGGCCTCCTCAACGGTGATGACTCCGTCCTTGCCTACTTTTGACATGGCGTCAGCGATGAGTTTGCCTATATGCACGTCATTGTTGGCCGAAACTGTACCTACCTGCTCGATCTTCGAATAGTCTGAGCCTACTTTCTGGCTGCGCTTCTTGAGATCATCAACCACAGCGGCGACAGCCTTGTCGATACCGCGCTTGAGATCCATCGGGTTGGCACCCGCGGTGACATTCTTTATGCCGACGTTGATGATGGCCTGAGCGAGAACAGTTGCGGTAGTGGTACCGTCACCGGCCTGCTCGTTTGTCTTGGAAGCGACTTCCTTGACCATCTGCGCTCCCATATTCTCGAAACGGTCCTCAAGCTCGACCTCTTTGGCTACGGTCACACCGTCCTTAGTGATCTGAGGAGCGCCGAATTTCTTGTCAATCACAACATTGCGGCCTTTAGGTCCAAGAGTGACCTTGACTGCGTTTGCAAGTGAGTCCGCACCGACCTTCATCTTGGAACGGACATCAACATCAAATTTTATTTCCTTTGCCATAATGATTCAATATTTATATTACAGAACAGCGAGAATATCGGACTGCTTGACGATAAGATACTTCTTGTCCTCGAAAGTCACCTCGGTTCCAGCATATTTGCCGTAGATCACCTGATCCCCCGCCTTTACTTCCATCGGCTCGTCCTTTTTGCCCGGGCCGGCCGCTACAACCGTACCCTGCTGTGGTTTCTCTTTGGCGGTATCAGGGATGTAGATACCTGCCGCTGTCTTGGTCTCGGCCTCTTTAGGCTCGATCAGGACCCTGTCTGCTAATGGTTTGATCATGATGTTATCGTTTTTAATATTATCCTGTTTTTACCCGGCCTTCGCCGGACGGCATGGACTGAATCAATGTCCGTGCCAGTGACAATTTGTCATTTGCGCGGATTTTAAGTAATTTTGCACAGACAAATCACCACAATCATCAAGTCATACGACAGCATACCAATATCAATAAATGAAAAGGACTTTGATTTTACTCTCCGCCCTGATGGCGACATTCAGCACCGTCAGAGCAGAATCCATTGATCTCCGATGGATTGACAAAAGCCCGTCCTACAGCATCGGGCAGAGTTGGGGCGTGCCTTTCGCCAAAGGCACGATGAACGAATACGGGACTTTTGTCCTGAAAGACTCCTCCGGCAACATCGTCCCGTCCCAGCATAGGGTTCTGGCACGGTATTCTGACGGCAGTGTGAAATGGATGGGCTTCGATGCGACCATCTGCCCTTCCCAAGCGTCAGGACTGACGCTTGAAGCCATCACGGCAGACAGGCGTACGGCACGCAAAGCAGCCAAGATGGCCAAAACAGGGACCAAGGATGCCGGAAGCATGGTTAAAGCGGACGATTCAGGACAAATCGTCATCGACAACGGACTGTATCAAATCACATTCCCGAAAAGCGGCAGCAAACTGGTGAGCAGTATAATGTTGGACGGCAAGCAGATAGCATCCGACGGGCGTCTGGTCTGCCAGCTCGAGAAACGCTCCGGGGAGGAAAACGGACGGCTCGAATTTGAAAATTTTGAGAGCAACGTCTCATCGGCCACTGTTGACCGCAGCGGTGACGTCGCCGCCGTCGTCAAGATCGAAGGCAGGCACAAGGCTCTGGACGGCAGCCGCGAGTGGCTTCCTTTCTGCGTCCGCTTCTATATATATAAAGGCGCACAGCCGATGAAGATTGTACACAGCTTCGTTTTCGACGGAGATGAACACAAGGACTACATCAAAGGACTCGGGATCGAATTCTCGCTTCCTTTCCGCGAACAGCTGCAAAATCGCCATGTGTCCTTCGCCGGAGAAGGTGACGGGCTCTGGCAGGAAAGCGTCGAGCCGCTTCTCGGACAGCTCTACGTCCTTAAGCCGGGAGAGCGCCCTTCTTCTGGCATGCCAGGAGCAAGCACGTTGCAGGTCGCAGGGAAGAGGATTCCGAACTACGAAGAGTATCCGGAATACGGAAAGATGAATCTTGACAACTGGGCCAAATACAACGATTACAAGCTCGTACAGATCAACTCCGACGGATTCACCATACAGAAGAGGACAGGAAGCCACAGCTGTTGGTTCGGCACCGCCGGAGGACGCAGAGCACGCGGATTCGCTCTTGCCGGCGATGTGTCCGGAGGACTTGGAGTATCTCTGAAAAATTTCTGGCAGTCCTTCCCTGCAGAAATTGAGGCAAATGACATGCGCACAGACAAGGGGAAGCTTACCGTCTGGATGTGGAGCCCGGAAGCAGACGCCATGGATCTGCGCCACTATGACATAGAGGGACACGACCTGAGATCCTCTTACGAGGACTGGGTCGAAGGCTATGACACCCCTTATGGCATCGCCCGCACCAGCGAACTCATGCTCTTCCCTTATGGTGAGATGCCTTCAAGAACTGAGATTTCAGACATGGCGAATATAGGACAGGACATCGTACAGATGATGGTCACGCCTCAGTACCTCCATGATGCCGGGGCTTTCGGTGTATGGTCTCTGCCTGCCAAAAACGGCAACGACACCCAGCAGTACCTCGAAAGACAGATTGACAAATATCTCAGATACTACGAGATCTGTGTGGAGAGCCAGAGATGGTATGGATTCTGGAACTACGGGGACGTGATGCACTCCTACAACCCTGACCGCCACTGCTGGAACTATGACGCAGGCGGCAGGGCATGGGACAACACCGAACTCGAGACAGACCTCTGGCTATGGTTCGGATTCATACGTTCCGGCAGGCCGGATTTCTTCAGGATGGCGACAGCCATGACGCGCCACACCTCCGAGGTGGACGCCTACCACATCGGCAGGATGAAAGGCCTCGGCACACGTCACAATGTGAGCCACTGGGGATGCGGAGCAAAAGAGGCCCGCGTGGGGCAGGCCTGGTGGAAGAGGTATTATTATTATCTCACCACAGACGACAGGCTTGGCGATCTCATGCACGAGTCGGTTGACGCCGACCAGGCCATAGTGGAGTTCGACCCGCTCGTCAGAGCACAGCCGCGCTCGGAATTCCCCACAGCGCAGCCTACCCGTCTGCGCTGGGGACCGGACTGGACCTCTCTTGTAGGAAACTGGTTCACCGAATGGGAGCGCACGGGAGACAAGAAATGGCTCGACAAGATCAACGCAGGCATGAATTCCCTATGCAACCTTCCGAACGGACTGTTTACAGGTCAGGGGCCTTACGGCTACGATCCGCAGACCGGCGTGCTCACCTACGAGGGAGACCCGGACTGGATCACCAACAAGAACCACCTTGCCAATCTGCAAAGCAGCGTAGAGGTGTTCATGGAAGTACTGGACGAGGTTGACAACAAGAAATTCACCAACGTGTGGCTTGATTACGCCAGCTGGTATGGCGTCCCTAAAGACGATCCGATCCGCGAACTCCCGGAAAACGCCAAATACAAGAACTGGTGGGGACACTGGAACATCCCGAGGCTCACTGCCATAGCCGCAGCACGCAAGAATGACACGTACCTGGCGAATACCGCCTGGAGGAGATTCCTCAGCGGCGTCATCGGCCCGGACGGAAAGGTGGCCGAGAGAGTAAGTCTGATCCCGATCAAGGGACCGGACGTGCTGGAAGCGTCAGTGGAAGATCCGAACGTCAGCACCAACGATGTCGCACAGTGGAATCTTGAAGCGATCATAATGCAGGAACTGCTGAAAGACTCAATCCCGGCCCTCAAGGACATCGCACCAGCTCAGCAGCAACCACGGCGCAGATAAGCTCAGAGCAGTCCGGAGCGGAACTGCCAGAGGACGATGCCTACGGAGACTGAGACGTTGAGGGAGTGCTTGGAGCCGAACTGGGGAATCTCAAGCGAAAAGTCCGATGCGTCCACGACATCCTGACGCACGCCATCCACTTCATTTCCGAAGACAAAAGCGTAGAGGCCGCCTTTCTCAGGACAGAAGTCCTGCAGAGAGACGGCCTTTTCGGTCTGTTCTATACTTATAATTATATAGCCTTCTTCCTTGAGCCGTCCGATCGCCATCATGGTGTCATCGAAATGCTCCCACGGGAGGCTGTTCTCCGCTCCGAGGGCTGATTTGTGTATCTCGGCTGATGGAGGACACGCGCAAATGCCGCAAAGCATGATCCTGTCCACCTTGAAAGCATCGCTGCTTCGAAAAGCGCTCCCCACATTGTGCGCGCTGCGGATGTTGTCCAGAACCACCACAGCCCCGGAAGGGGGAAGGTCTCTGT
>CAKUYG010000151.1 GCA_934702165.1 uncultured Bacteroidales bacterium
GAAAACCGTCCATGCTCAGACCATAGAAAGTGTCGGCGAGATCGTCGTCCTTAGTCATCTGCTCCACCTTGCAAGTGGCCTTCGGGGAGTTGCCTCCAGCGCAGTTGATCAGGATGTCTATCTTGCCGAGCTTCTCGTGGATAAGGTCACGGGCAGCAACCAAAGCCTCCTTGTCGAGGGTGCTGGCGGAGATGCCGAGACACTTCACGCCGAACTCCTTTGCGATGGCTTCTCCTTTGGCAGGGTTGTCAGCGCTGCGGCTGATCACCGCCAGGTTGACACCGGCCTCGGCAAGGCCCCTGGTAAGAGCCATGCCGAGGATGCCGAAGCCTCCCGTGATGACGCAATTGCGTCCTTTCAAATCATCGAATGACCATTTCATACGCGTCCTCCTATTTGTTGAACAGCCTTCTGATATGCCTCTCGCAGAGGTTCTCGATCACCTGCTCTCCGATGACATCCGTATGCTTCTCCAGTGCCGGGTAGTACTCGTCACCGAGTTCTGCGGCAATCTTGTAGCTCACATGGATCAGCTGGCGGAAAGAAGGATTGTAGAGAGGGTCTGCCTGATTGTGGCGCATAGTGCGTGCATAGGTGTCGGCATCCCACTTCTCCACCTCCTCTGGAGTAGGAAGGGCATTGACATCAACATCGATCACGGCAGCATACGGCACGGTGAGTTCGGCCATGCGCCCGAGGGCGTTGACATAGATCTTCTTGGCGAGCTTCAGGGCCTCAGGATCAGCCACGGCGAGACCGATGTTCTCTTCGAGCCAGGTGGTTCCGGCTGTCTTGATGTGGATGCCCTTGTCGTACTTCTGGATGAGACGGCCCATGATCGGGTAGATTGAGAACTTGTCGGATCCGGAGTGAATGCTGAGCTTGAGGTTGTCCATCAGACCGAACTCCTTGACAGCGAAATCGATCACGAGCAGGTCCTCCTCGAACTCTTTCTCAAACTGCTTGATGTCCCCGCGATAGTCCACGCCCTTGTTGAAGCGTCCGGTGAACTTAGGGGCGATGGTCTGTGCAGGCACCTTCTGGGAAGCGAGGGCGCTGAGGATGAAGAGGATCTCCACTGGAGTCTGTGGATCGTTGACCTCATCCATTGAAACCTCAGTCACGAAGTTGCCCTCGCCCTTCTTCCCGGCGATATGGCGATAGATGCGGCCGGCCTCCTGAGCTGCGAAGAGATAGCGGTCGGCGATGGCGCGCACCTGGGCCTCAGAGACTTCGAAAGGCTCGGCGATACCAGGGATGGAGAGAGAGCCGATGAAGCGGGCGTTGTCCTTGACGAAGGCGTCAACATCCTTAGGGTCAGCCGGCTTGCCGATATAGTCAGCAACATCAATCGTGAAGAAATCGGACGCATCGATAAAGCGGTCCACATTGTTCATGTTGATGTGGTCGGCATCAACGAAATACTGTCCGGTGTAGCCAAGCGCCTTGACGGCAGCATCGGCCTCGACACGGGTGGACATAGGTTCTGTGTGCACGATCTGGTGCTCACGGTTGGACTTGTTCCATACAGGGACGAAATGTACCCCGAACTCTTTCTCGGCCTTGATGAGGGCCTTGAGCTGTGAGACGCCCTCGTGCGCGAAGCGGTCACCGACTCCGAAAGAATATTTTCCTATTTTCATCATAACTAATTGGTTATTTGTTATTTATGCAATATAAGTACCGGCAACGGTGTCTCCGCCGTGTCCTGTCCAGTTGGTGTGGAAGAACTCCCCGCGCGGACGGTCGGTGCGCTCGTAGGTGTGCGCTCCGAAATAGTCGCGCTGAGCCTGGAGAAGGTTGGCAGGGAGACGCTCGCAACGGTAGCCGTCATAGTATTCGAGGGCGGCGCTAAGGGTAGGTGCAGGCACGCCGTTGACGATGGCCTGAGCGAGCACGTTTCTCCAGCCCTGCTGGGCCTCGGCAAGCTTCTCGCAGAAGTAAGGGTCGAGCAGGATATTGGCGATGTCAGGGTTCTTGTCGAAAGCCTCCTTGATCTTGCCGAGGAACACGCTGCGGATGATGCAGCCGCCTCTCCACATGAGGGCGATTCCGCCGTAGTTGAGGTTCCAACCGTACTCCTTGGCTGCAGCGCGCATAAGGGTATAGCCCTGTGCGTAAGAAACCACCTTGGCGGCGAAGAGAGCTCTGCGCAGATCTTCGAGGAACGCTTTGCGGTCGCCTGTGAACTTGACAGGCTTCGGCCCTTGGAGAATCTTGGAAGCGGCCACCCTCTCCTCCTTCTGGGCAGAGAGGCAGCGCGCGAAGACGGCTTCTCCGATCAAGGTGAGAGGCACGCCGGCATCAAGGGCGGCCACTGCGGTCCACTTGCCGGTACCCTTCTGGCCCGCGGTATCGAGGATATAGTCAAGCACATACTTGCCGTCCTCATCCTTCTTGGCGAGGATGTCGCGGGTGATCTCTATGAGGTAGCTGTCAAGGTCGCCCTTGTTCCACTCGGCGAAGACCTCGTGCATCTCCTCGTTGGTCATGCCGAGGATGTCCTTCATGATCTGATAGCACTCGCAGATGAGCTGGATGTCACCATACTCGATGCCGTTGTGAACCATCTTCACGAAATGGCCGGCTCCGCCTTCACCTACCCAGTCGCAGCAAGGAGTGCCGTCTGCGACCTTGGCGCAGATGCTCTGGAAGATAGGCTTCACGTAAGGCCATGCCGCTGGGGATCCGCCAGGCATCATGGACGGGCCTTTGAGGGCTCCCTCCTCTCCGCCGGACACGCCGGTACCGACATAGAGAAGTCCCTTGCTCTCCACATACGCGGTGCGGCGGGTGGTGTCAGGGAAGTGGGTATTGCCTCCGTCGATGATGATGTCCCCCTTGTCGAGGAGCGGGATGAGCTTGTCGATGAAGTCATCCACGGCCTGTCCGGCCTTCACCATGAGGAAGACCTTGCGCGGACTCTTGAGGGAGGACACGAAATCCTCGAGAGAATGGGCTCCATAGATGTTCTTGCCCTTGCCGCGTCCTTCCATGAACTTGTCAACCTTTTCTACAGTGCGGTTGAAAACACTGACATGGAAGCCTTTGCTCTCCATGTTGAGGACCAGGTTCTCACCCATTACGGCAAGACCTATGAGTCCGATGTCTGAAACTGGTTTCATATTATCTGTCTGTTGATTGTTTCACATTGAATCCCAGAGCCTTGAGAGCAGAGACCGTGCCGGTGTCCCCACCACACAGATGCAGGGTGAACGCCGATGGCTCCCTCCGCACAGGGTAATCGCCGCGCAGCTTCTCGAACGAAGCGAGATCCGCACGCAGCCTGCCGCTGTCCTCGAGGACATCATAAGTATAAAGGATCGCCTCTGAAAGCAGCTCCTGACGGCTCTTGCCTGACGCATCGAGACTGAATTCGAGAGGCATGGACGGAGCCGGGATGTCCGAAGGGAACCAGTCCGTCAGAGGAAGTCCGAGGGCTTCGGAGACGGTGCGCACGCTCGCGGCAGTACCGTTGGCCTTGCCATCGGCGCTGTAGCCGGCTATATGCGGGGTAGTGATATCGAGAAGCGAGACAAGCTCCGGATCAAGATCCGGTTCACCTTCCCATACGTCAAGCACTCCCCCGGCGATCCGGTGAGACTTTAGGGCCTGCTTCAGCGCGGCGTTGTCAACTACCGGGCCTCGGGATGAGTTGATGAGGATCTGCGAAGGTTTCATACTGCCGATACGCTCCGCATCAAAAAGATGCCACGTGGCATCCTCCCCGTCGCGTGACAGCGGGACGTGCAGGGTGATGATATCGCTCTTCTCAAGGATTTCATCCAGAGAGACGAAGCCGGAGCTCCCCTCCCGGCGCTCGCGGGGAGGATCGTTGAGAAGAACCTTCATACCTAGCGCAGTGGCAGCCTCGGCCACCTTGGAGCCCACATTGCCGACTCCTACCACTCCAAGGGTCATCCCCTCAAGATCAAGTGATCGCATCCCGGCAAGTCTCACCAGCACGGAACTGATGTACTGCTTGACAGACCAGGAGTTGCAGCCGGGGGCATTGCGCCAGATGATCCCATGCTCTTTGCACCACGCTGTATCTATATGGTCAAAGCCTATTGTCGCAGTGGCAATTACCTTGACAGAAGACCCTTTGAGCAGGACCTCATTGCAGATGGTGCGGGTTCTGGTGATAAGTGCATCTGCATCCCTCACAACTTCCGCTGTCGTTTCCTTACCAGGAAGATACACCACCTCCGCGAAAGGCTCGAGAACCCCGCGGAGGAATGGTATCTTGTTGTCGCAAACTATCTTCATATCAGTCCTTGAACCTCTCCGGATAAGCCCAGAGCCCGAGGGCCGGGTTGGATATGTAGTATATCTCCTCCCCGTCAGGCATGATATTCCAACCGTCCTTCAGCTTTTCCGGGTGATAGTGCTCCATTATCTGATTGAGATCGCCATACTTGAATCCGACACTCTCGATCTCTTCACGGCTCATCTCAGGCCCAGGGCAATACGTGATGGTGAAACGCCCCTCAGACGAACCATGGATCAGGTGGGCGGACGCGCCAAGATTCTCCTGAAGATCGGAATTGCGCTCCGTGGCCTCAAGGGTGTGAGGTGTACCCTTGTATCCGTATTTGCGGATCAGGCCGTCTATGGTCTTGTCCTCGCCGAACTCTTTGAGGGCAGGGGCAAGCACCACGAGTTCCGCCCCGTCGGCAAGCGCCATGCGGGTGCGGTAAACGCTCTTGTTGCCCAGCCAGGTGCTCTTGAACTCCTCCGGATCGAGGTACACGAGGCACTTCTTGATCTCGTGGTCGACCATGATGAAGTTGGTCTCAAGAGAGAGGTCGGAAGCCTTCTGGAAGCACTCGAAATCGTCACCGATGAAAAGTCCCTTGAGCTCCATCTCCCCGGTGGCCTCGTTCTTGGCCCGGACAGTAAGCACATATACTATAGGCAAGTCCTTGATGAAATTGGTCCTGGCGTACTCCATCACATCGCGTACCGGTGACTTTGCCCGGCCCATGATGCGTTCCATCCCGTAGGTGGCGCCGATGTAATGGCTCTTGTTGATGCCCTCGGAACCTCCGACTCCCACGAAGATGTTCTTGGTGTAGTTGGCCATGCCT
>CAKUYG010000152.1 GCA_934702165.1 uncultured Bacteroidales bacterium
GGATTCGAACCCCCGAACCCGTTAAGGTCAACAGTTTTCAAGACTGCCGCCATCAACCACTCGGCCAACTCTCCTTCCCGTATGGGGACTGCAAATTTAGGTATTTTCCGTTGATTTGCAAAAAATATCTTTAAAATTTCCTGCGCCGCCGGATGCCATGCATTCCCGGGGAGCGCCGGAACGCCTCGGGTCAAGACTCCGCCCTGCCGGAAGCATTCTTTTCCTCCCCGGAGAAAAATTTCCACTGGAAGAGCAGCAGATAGAACGCCCCGACGGTCACGCAGGAGTCGGCGAAATTGAACACCGGACTGAAGAAGATCACCTTCTCCCCACTGCGGATGAGCGGAAAATAGAACATGTCCACCACCTTTCCGAACATGAACGGGGCATAACCCCAGATCAGCCCGTAGAAAAGGCAGTCGATGATGTTCCCTATCGCTCCGGCTGTGATCAAGGTCAACCCGACAAGCACTCCTGTCGGCGCCGTCCCTTTCTTGAGCAGAGAATGTATCCACCAGATCAGCGCTCCGCTCAGACAGATGCGGAACAGCGAAAGCAGAAACTTCCCGACCGCTCCCCCGAACGCCATGCCGAACGCCATGCCCTCGTTCTCCACGAAACAAAGTCTGAACCACTGGCCGATCACATATATCTGCTCCCCCAGATCCATATTGGTCTTGACGATCACCTTGATGACCTGGTCAACCACGACAAGCCCGATGCCCAGAAGAAGGAGCCACAGCCCCCTCTTTGAGCTCCCGGCAGCCAAACCCTTGGACGACACTAATTTTTGCCCTCCTTGGCAAGCTGTTCCTTAGCTTCTACTGTAAGTGTAGCGTGAGGCACACGGATAAGTCTCTCCTTAGGAATGAGTTTCCCGGAGGCACGGCAGATTCCGTAAGTCTTGTTCTCTATGCGCGCAAGGGCCGCCTCAAGGTTCTTTATGAACTTGTACTGCCTCTGGGCAAGCTGGCTCGCCTCCTCCTTGGAACGCTGGTTGGCCCCGTCATCCTCCACCGTCTTGAATGAAGGTGACGTGTCCTCTATATCGTTGGTACCATTGTGGAGCACAACCTCACGTAGAGTATTGTACTCAGCCTTGGCCTGAGCAAGTTTCTCTTCGATGATGGCCTTGAACTCTGCGAGTTCTGCATCTGAATAGCGGGTCTTCTCCGTCACAGGAGCGTCCTTCTTAACATCTGACATAATAGGCTTATTTTAAATGTTTTTCTACAAATATCCTGATCGTACCGTCTCCCCACTCGACCGGCGAAGCGGCCTGAGGAGCTTCGTCCATTTTCTTAAGAGAGAGGGACAATGACAGGGTCTGCGCTGCAACATACTCGGAATACTCTTTGAGGGCATCGCTTATCTCGTCATACGCCTCAGCATCGGCGTAGATTACAGTATCGATCCTGTCCGTCACCTCGAATCCGCTCTCCTTGCGGAGATTCTGGATCGGATGTATGAGCTCGCGTGCGACCCCTTCCCTGAGAAGCTCAGGGGTCTGCACAATATCGAGCGCGATGGTGAGCGTCCCCTCAGTGGCCACGAGCCAGCCCGGCATGTCTTCGGAATTTATCTCGTAGTCGCCCTTGCCGAGGGTGACATCGCCTCCCGGAAGATGCAGCACATATTCCGCGCCGGCGCGTTCGATATCAGCTATCTGCTCCTGGGAGAGAGAGCCGAACGCGGCCGCTATCTCCTTCATCCTCTTGCCATATACCTTGCCGAGCGTCTTGAAATTAGGCTTGATCTTCTTGGTGATGATGCCGGTGGTGTCATGCAGGAACTCTATCTCTTTGACATTGACCTCGGTGAGGAAAATGTCGCTGACCCTCTGGATATGCTCTTTGACAGTGTCATCCAGCACAGGCACAAGCACCTTGGCGAGGGGCTTGCGGACGTTGATGCCCACCTTCTTGCGGAGCGCGAGCACCATGGACGAAGCCTTCTGGGCGAAGCTCATGCTCTCTTCGAGATCTTTGTCCACCAGAGAAGCGTCGGCCACAGGCATGTTCTCGAAATGTACGGACTCGGAGTCCGGCACAAGGTCCGTCCAGAGCCTGTCCATGAAGAACGGGGCGATAGGCGCCGATATGAGGGCCACCGTGCGGAGCACCTCATAAAGAGTCTGATATGCAGAGAGCTTGTCCTCCGTCATGCCTGCACCCCAGAGACGTTTCTTGTTGAGACGTATATACCAGTTGCTCAAGTCGTCGCAGACGAAATCCTGCACCGCACGCCCGGCGGAAGTGAGGTCATAATCTTCGTACGCGGCCTCCACTGTCCCCACGAGGGTGTTGAGACGGCTTATTATCCAACGGTCGAACATCGGCCTCTCCCCGTAAGGCACTTTCTCCGCAGACGGGTCGAACTTGTCGATATTGGCATATAGCGCAAATACGGAATATGAGTTGTACAGTGTGCCGAAGAACTTGCGGCGCACCTCCTCCACTCCGGACTCGTCAAACTTCAGATTGTCCCACGGCTGGGCGTTGGTGAGCATATACCAGCGCAGGGCGTCCGGGCCGAACTTGTCGAGCGCCTTGAACGGATCCACGGCGTTGCCGAGACGTTTGCTCATCTTGTCCCCGTTCTTGTCGAGAACCAGGCCGTTTGAGATCACGCGTCGGAAAGCCGGTGTGCCGCTGACCATGGTATGTATGGCGTGCAGGGTGTAGAACCAGCCCCTCGTCTGGTCCACGCCTTCGGCGATGAAGTCCGCAGTGCAGCCGAAATCCGGAGTATTGATCCCCCGGAGTCCGGTCTGGGCATACGGCATCGAGCCGGAATCGAACCACACATCTATAAGATCCGTCTCGCGGGTCATCTTCTTGCCCGACGGGCTCACCAGGAAGATGTTGTCCACATAAGGACGGTGAAGATCTATCTTGTCATAGTTCTCCTTGCCCATGTCCTCCGGGTCGAAGCCCAGGTCACGGAGCGGGTTGGTCTTCATCACCCCGGCCTCCACGGCCTTGTCGATCTCGGCATAGAGCTCCTTCAGCGAGCCGATGCACTTCTCCTCCTTCCCGTCCTCGGTCCTCCAGATCGGGAGCGGCGTACCCCAGTAGCGGCTGCGGCTGAGGTTCCAGTCCTGGATGTTCTCCAGCCACTTCCCGAAACGGCCGGTACCGGTGGACTCCGGCTTCCAGACGATGCCGTCGTTGAGTTCTATCATCTTGTCCCTCACGGCAGTGGTCCTGATGAACCAGCTGTTGAGCGGGTAGTAGAGCACCGGCTTGTCGGTACGCCAGCAGTGAGGATACGAGTGAACCTTCTTCTCTATGCGGAAAGCCTTCCCCTCACGTTTGAGCATCACGCAGATGTCCACATCCAGAGTCGGCGCATCCGCAGGGAGGGAGTCATCGTAGGCATTCTTGACATAACGCCCGGCCCACTCCTTATATTCAGGGGAAACCCTCTCGGCCACGTATTTCGGATCCATGTCCCCGATACGGTAGAAACGGCCCTTGAGATCAACCTGTGCCTGCGGCGCACCATCAGCGTCGATCACCATCAGCGCCGGCACCCCGGCGGCCTTGGCGACCTTGGCATCATCAGCACCGAAAGTCGGGGCTATGTGCACGATGCCGGTACCCTCCTCCGTGGAGACATAGTCCCCGCTGATCACCCTGAACGCGCCATCATCCGGGCGGAACCACGGGATCAGCTGCTCGTAGCGCATGCCCACGAGAGAGGAGCCCTTGAAGCTGCCCGGCAGCACCTCGTAGGGTATCTTGTCATTGAAAAGAGAACCCACCAGAGCCTCGGCCACTATGTAAGTGGCAGGCTCGCCGGTGTACGGGTTGGAAGACTTCACCTTGACATAATCTATGTTCGGTCCGACGCATAGAGCCGTATTGGACGGAAGTGTCCACGGTGTCGTAGTCCATGCCAGGAAATAGAGACCATCCTCTCCTATCACCTTGAACTGCACGGTGCAGGTGGTGTCCTTGACATCACGGTAGCAGCCCGGCTGGTTGAGCTCGTGGCTGCTCAGGCCCGTGCCGGCAGCCGGAGAATACGGCTGGATGCTCTTGCCCTTGTAGAGCAGGCCCTTGCCGTAGATGTCCTTGAGAAGCCACCAGAGAGTCTCGATATAGCGGTTGTCATAAGTCACATACGGATCATCCATATCGACCCAGTAGCCGATGCGCTCGGTAAGGGTGCGCCACTCGGCCGTATATTTCATGACCTCGGCGCGGCAGGTACGGTTGTACTCTTCCACGCTGATCTTCTTGCCTATGTCATCCTTGGTGATGCCGAGTTTCTTCTCAACCCCAAGCTCCACAGGCAGGCCGTGGGTGTCCCAGCCGGCACGGCGGCGCACCTTGTAGCCGGACTGGGTCTTGTAGCGGCAGACGGCGTCTTTGATGGAGCGGGCCATGACATGGTGGATGCCCGGCATTCCGTTGGCGGAAGGCGGTCCCTCAAAGAATATGAACTCCGGAGCCCCGTCACGGAGCCGGAGGGATTTGCCGAACGCGTCGATACCTTTCCACTTCTTCAGTACCTCGTCGGCCGCGCCCACGAGATCAAGTCCGCCATACTCTTTGAATGTCATAATTTTTACTAATTTTGCGTTTACGCTCGGCCGCTCCGGGGCTTTCCGGACGCGAACTGAACAATTTGCAAAGTTAAGAAATTGTTTTGAATTCATGGCTATCATAGATATCGTCCTGCTGATCTGCTTCGTCCCGGCCATAGTCTACGGAATCCGCAAGGGTTTCGTCAAACAGGTGGTCGAACTCGTCTCCATAATCGTCGGGGTCTGGGCGGCCTTCTATTTCTCATCTTCCCTGAGCGTCTGGCTTTCACAGTACATAAGCATAGACAAGGTGGTCCTGCACATAGTCAGCTTCATCTTGATCGTGGTGCTGGTGGTATTCCTCATGGGACTGCTGGGTTCGCTGCTGACAAGACTCCTGAAGATAGTTTTTCTCGGATGGATCAACGGCCTTCTCGGCCTGGTCATAGGTGTTTTCAAGGTGGCGGTCGTGCTCGGCCTTCTGATAATGCTCTTTGAGAGCGTCAACGCAT
>CAKUYG010000153.1 GCA_934702165.1 uncultured Bacteroidales bacterium
CTCTCCGACATGGCCGGATACAGCGAGCCGGGCCGCACGGGTGGTTATCCTCACTTCAACCGCATACCGGGATTCTTCACAAAAGAGATTATCGACAACCTCGCATACTACGATGTGGTCAACTTCGCCCGCCACATAAAGGCGAAAGTCTACATGACCTGGGGCTTCAACGACAACACCTGCCCTCCGACCACATCCTATGCCGTCTGGAACACCCTCACCTGCCCGAAAGAGGCCCTTATCACTCCGGTCAACGAGCACTGGACTTCCGAGGCCACGGAGCGAGGGCATCTGGACTGGATGCTGAAGAACATCAAATAACCTTATAAACAATGAATTCTACTCTCATCGCCCTTGTGCTGACAGTGTTCGGCACAGTGAGCAGCCCGGACGGGAAGCTCACAGTATCAGTGGGGTCCGCCGGGTCTTCCGGACAGGTGACCTATAGCGTAAACTATGATGGCCGCACCATCATCGCCCCGTCGGGGCTTGGTCTGGTGACGGACAAGGAGGACTATACCAACCTCGAATTCATCGGAGCCGAGACCGGCACGGTGATCGTGGACTACAGCCTGGACCGGATCAAGAAGAGCCGGGTCAATCATGAAGCGGTGAACTCCGTGATGCATTTCAAAAACCAGGACGGCAGGCTTCTGGACGTGGAATGGCATGTGAGCGACCACGATGCCGCTTTCCGCTACTTCATCCCGCGCGACAGCGAGACCGGAAGCGTGAGGGTGATGAGGGAAGAGACATGGTTCAATTTCCCGGAGCACACCACGACATACCTCTGCCCGCAGAGCGATGCCATGGTGGGATGGAAGCGCACCAAACCGAGTTACGAGGAGTACTATGTGCCGGGAGCCCTGCTCTCCGCCACGTCCGAGTTCGGCCACGGGTTTACCTTTCCTTGCCTTTTCAAGGTGGGATCCGACGGCTGGGCCCTGGTCAGCGAGACAGGGGTGGACAGCCGCTACTGTGCCTCCCGTCTGAGCGACTATGTCGAAGGCAATGGCTTCCGGATAGCATTCCCGATGCAGGAGGAGAACAACGGCAACGGCACCTCCGAGCCGGCATTCGCCCTTCCGGGCCATACCCCGTGGAGGACTATCACGGTCGGGGCAGATCTCGCCCCGATTGTGGAGACTACGATCCCGTTTGACGTGGTGGAGCCGAAGTACGAGAGCGCTCACCATTACGAGTTCGGCAAGGGCAGCTGGAGCTGGATCCTGTGGCAGGACGCCAGCATCAACTACAGCGACATCAAAGAATATATTGACCTCTCCGCCTCCATGGGCTGGAAGTTCTCCCTCGTGGACAACTACTGGGACAAGAACATCGGACGTCAGTCCATGGAAGAACTTGTAAAATATGCTTCCGGCAAGGGCGTAGGTCTCTTCCTCTGGTATTCTTCGAGCGGATGGTGGAACGACATCGACCAGAGCCCGGTCAATATCATGTGTGACCCGATTGCCCGCAAGAAGGAGATGCGTTGGCTTGAGAGCATAGGTGTCAAGGGCATCAAAGTGGACTTCTTCGGGGGTGACAAGCAGGAGACCATGGCCCTGTACGAGAGCATCCTCAGCGATGCCGATGACCATGGCCTGATGGTGATATTCCACGGCTGCACCATCCCTCGCGGCTGGGAGAGGATGTATCCGAATTATGTAGGCAGCGAGGCTGTCAGGGCCTCGGAGAATCTTGTCTTCTCCCAGTATGAGTGCGATATGGAGTCGCAGAACGCCAGCCTGCACCCGTTCATCCGCAACTCTGTCGGGTGCATGGAGTTCGGCGGCACCTTCCTCAACAGGCGCCTTGAGAGGCGCAACGGCGAGCCGACAGCTGACGGGAAGGTTCTGGGGACTGAGCGCAGGACGAGCGATGCCTTCCAACTGGCCACAGCCGTGCTCTTCCAGAATCCTATACAGAATTTCGCCCTTGCTCCGAACAACCTCACGGACGCTCCGGCTCTTGCCCTTGACTTCCTTCGTCAGGTGCCGACGGAATGGGACGAGACCATGTATGTTGACGGTATGCCGGCGGAGAACGCCGTCATCGCCCGCCGCAGCGGAGATGTCTGGTATGTGGGTGCAGTCAACGCATCTCATAAGCCTCTGAAGCTTGATCTCAAGGCCATCGAGGCCCGTCTGGGCGGTATCTCACAGGTGCTCTGCACTGTCAAGGGGGCGCTTTCGGAAGGGAAGGTGACCAAAAAACCGCTCCTCATCCCGAAGGACGACGGAGCGGTAGTGATCATAAGGAAGTAGCTTCGCTATTTCTTTCTCATGTAGGAGATGAACTTGGCCTCGCTGCACAGTTCATCTTCTTTTATTGAGGCTGCGACTACTTCTGTGGAGATTTCACTGGCAGGTTTGGAGATGATGCGGACCATGTCAGCGGTCTTCTCCACTGTCTCGAAATTGCGCGGCTTGAACCACATTCCGCCTCCGAGCGGAGAAGGTGCCGCGGACACATCGGCCGGGTGTACTCCCCAGACGGCGATGTAGTTGCGGCCATATTCCACGGTCTCGCCCTTGTGGTAGTTGACGCCGGTGAGGAACTGGACTTTCTTGCCGTTGAGCTCGCGGCCTATTATTTTGGCTACGCGGCTGTTGTCTTTCATCTCAACTCGTATGAGTATGTCCACGGACTCTCCCTTGTACTGGACGCCGTATGCCACCATCTCTGCAAATGACCCTCCCCGGATCTGCCCGACCCTGGCTGTGCGGCCCTTTGTCGCCTTGAGCTTGACCTCCTCCCTGCCGTCCCAGAGGGCTATGCCTCCGAGACCTACGGTGCGGCCCACCAGATACTCATCGCATCCGGCTCCTTCTTTGGCCTGCTGCTCAGGGGTGGGATACCAGAGGTATTTGCGGAGCTCCATCTGCTTTCCGCTCTTGGAGTAGACGTCGATGGCGCCGCTGTCGTTGAAATATATGCGCAGTGCGCAGTGTGAGTTCTCCACTGCCGGCCCGTGGTGGCCGACGAAGTTGTACTGTACGGCCTGCTGTGATACTATCTCGCTTACCTGGAGACTGTCCGCTCTCCAGAAGAGGCTGGTCGCGGTCTGGGCCTGGCTTTGTGCGCAGAAGAGAAGCGCGCTTGCGGCTGCTGTGGCCGCGAAGATTGTCGTGTGTCGTTTCATGATATGATTCTTGTGGTGTGCAAATGTAGTGTTTTTTAAGTATATTTACCGGATATGAAAAGGATTTCTCTCATCTTGCCGTTCATCCTGCTCGCTTTCTGCATGGACGCCGCGACGTTTGCCGGAGGGCGCCTTGAGGACAGGACGCTGCGTCTGGACTACATTTTCTCCGGTACTGACAAGACATGTGACATTGCCCTCGCGCATCTGAAGAGCCTGGACGGCTGGGCGGGACGCAGGGTGAATCTGGATACTTTGCCGCTCCGTGGCAACGGTCAGCTGACTATGACTGACAAGGCCACGGGTGACACCCTGTACTGCACATCGTTCTCCACTCTCTTCCAGGAGTGGCAGGCCACGGAGGAGGCGACGAGGATCAGACGCAGTTTTGAGAATGTATTCCTCGTCCCGATGCCTTCAGCCCCTGTGGAGATACATGTTCAACTTTTTGATTTCCATGATGATATCGTGGCTTCCATGTCCCATTCTGTGGATCCGTCGGACATATTGATAAAGCCTTCCGGAGGGTGGAAGTCAGGTGAAGGTGCGGCTGCAGGAAAGGACGGGCAGTTCTGGAGAGTGCTGCACCATGGCGGCTCTCCGGAGGAGAAGATCGATGTGGTGATCCTTGCCGAAGGGTACACGGCTCCCGAGATTGAGATTTTCTATAGTGATGCCCGTGCCGCCGTGGAGAGCCTTTTCGCGCATGAACCTTTCGGGACGATGAGGGACTGCTTCAACATCGTCGCCCTCGGTGTTCCGTCGCGGGAGAGCGGTGTGAGCGTGCCGAGGGACGGGGTGTGGAAGGAGACTGCCGTGGGCTCGCATTTCGACACTTTCTATTCAGACCGCTATCTCACCACGCCGGAACTTTTCCGGATGCACGACGTCCTGTCGGACATCCCTTACGAACACATCATAGTGCTCGCGAACACTGACACTTACGGTGGGGGAGGGATCTACAATTCCTACACTCTGACCACCGCTCACCACAAGGCTTTCGCCCCGGTGGTTGTGCATGAGTTCGGGCACAGTTTCGCCGGCCTTGCCGATGAGTATGCATACGACGACCAATACGTGGAATACTATTATCCGGATACCGAGCCTTGGGAGCAGAACATCACCACCAGGGCAGACTTCGCCTCCAAGTGGGAGGATATGCTGGGCCGGGACGGGGTCGGCCTGATAGAGGGGGCCGGGTATCAGAGCAAAGGCGTCTGGAGAGCCTGTGAAGACTGCCGTATGCGCACCAATTCAGCTCCGGCGTTCTGCCCGGTGTGCCGCAGTGCCATAGAAAGGCTGATCCTTTTCTATACCGGACCTGAGGCCCGGCAGACTGTCAGATAAGCATCAGAAGCTGGCCGGAGATCACCCTGAGGAACATCTCTACAGGGTAGACGGTCGCGTAGGCCACTGACGGGCCGTCGTCATCCACGGTGCTCAAGGCGTAATTGAGGGCTATGGGATTGGCCATGGCCCCGCAGAGCATGCCCACATTGGCCGCGTACGGGGTGTGGCACCATTTCGATGCGATGAAACCCACGATCAGCACCGGGACTATGGCGAGGAATACGCTGACCGCTATCCACAGCAGGCCCTCTGGCCGGAGGACGGTGGCGAAAAATCCCGGGCCGGCGCTCAGACCAAGGCCGGCAAGGTAGACCGTGAGGCCGAACTGCCTGAGCATCAGGTTGGCGCTGTGCGTGGTCCAGGTGGTGATGTGCAGCCGTGGGCCGAACGCTCCCATCAGGATGCCGACGACGATCGGGCCGCCTGCGATTCCGAGTCTTATCGGCACGCTCATCCCCGGTATCGCAATCGGCAGACTGCCCAGTATGAGCC
>CAKUYG010000154.1 GCA_934702165.1 uncultured Bacteroidales bacterium
ATAGAATTCTGAACTTCTGGAATGCTCAGAAGTTCGTAATTCAAAATCAGAGGGTCTATAGCATCAGTGCCATTCTCTATGTCTTCTATATACGCTATGTAGAAAGGATTCTTTTTCTCTTTTGCTGTTATTCTCTTAAAAATAGAGGAAAGGAAGTTTGAACTGACCGGGTACTCTGTCTCTCTGTCTACATTGAACTCAAAGATCTGTTCATCCGTGAATAATATGAACTTTATTCGATTGGTTTCTTTTGGAGGCGTTGAGTCATCATCATCGAAAATTGGTCGTGCACATCTGACCAATTCAGAGAATTCCGACTGCACCTCTGAATCTTCAATAAAAGCATTGAGTTTTCCAAGATTAATGGCAAGCACCAGTTTCCTGTCAGTAGATTCAATATTCTCGTCCTTATAATCAATAAGAGCTTCTTTCAATGTGTCAACAGCCGTTTTCTTTGGGGAACAACTAGCTGTAGCATCATTATAAAAACAACTCTCTCCCCAACCTGAAACAGGTTTCACCTTACTGATCAGGTGCGATTTACCGTCACCAGCACTCCCCACCAAAAGGATAATTCCTCCACCAGCATCATCTATCTCACATATTTTGTTTAATAAACGTGATTCAATGGGGCGCTCAACATGCATGTAGTTATCTAAATCAGAAAAAGACATTCCCGATTGAACAGAATCAACTGAATGTTGACTCAGACGACTGAACGCTTCTTTTAAATGAGTTGCGGCCATATAGGTATAATGCTTACTCCCAGAGTATCGGGTTTTGCAGGTTTGACATTTTATAGTTAAACATATCCATAAGTTCTTCTCTATGCTCAGGGAACTTCTCCAAAGTCGCAAGAATTGTTTTTAGAGGAAGGCACATTCTTATGCTTTGATAGTAACCTGATTTCACATCATCCATAAAATCATCGAAGGACTTGAGTGCAGGACGATCGACAACTTTTAAATATTTTTCTTCCCAATATGATTGATTCCTATAACAGAACTCCCAAAACGACATCTTTTTATAGAATGCCTGCTGGTTGCACCATCTTGCTATTTGTACATACAGGTTCGACAATTCATACTTATGATAATCTTCATGTCGCATTATATAGCCAACACAACCATACGACATAAGAACCTTTATCCTTTGAAACAGTTCCCAAATATCACGATAGAAACGTTCATGGCTATCCTTTGTGAGCATAAAACCACAGAACAAGTAGAATTTCGTGCTTTTCTTCGGATTGTAGTGTTTCCATATTTTCAATGCTTTCTCAATGATATCTCTATCCTTCCAATTATCAAATGCAAAGATAAAGTCCCCATGGTATTTCGCTTTTGAAAGCATTAGCGCCATTTCCTTACCATGTTCACTTTGAGCCAGCATCCTCTCGTCCAGACCTTGTCTGAACTGAAATGGCTGTTTCCGATCTATCAACTCCTGTAATAACGGTTTCCAAATTGAATAATCAGAAGCAAGAAAATTGTCATCCCATAGATAAATGTATGGCCTCAACCTTTTACCGTTCGCATCAACTTCCTCATCAATGAACCAATCCAGCCTTGAATATGGAAGAATTGTTTTTTCAAGTTTGTTTATGCAGAATGGGCAGTGTCGAATACAACCTCTGGTTAAAAAACCTATGCTGTATTGCTGATAATCTTTGTACCTCTCCCTTTTGAACCCTTTCTTAACTTGCTGATCAACGTAAGCATCATAGAGATGATAATATGGCATCTGCCTTGCCATATCGATTCCTTTCAACTTCTTCCCCCCCTATGATTAGGAAATGATGACAAGAAAGGATCTTCCTCTAGACTATGCATATCTGCATGCCTCTTATGTGAAAACAACTTTACATCTTTTTCTGTGGCATAAAATCCAGTCCCACCAATATGGAACTTGGATTCTTCACTTGTTCCTACTGCTCTTGTATAAAATTCCGGCAAAGATGTGAAAGAAAACACCCTCGACATAAAGATATGATCAAATCGTGAAATATCAGCTTTGGTGTCAAGAACAAGTTCAAATGGAATATTGTTATCAAATAAAAAGCCCGCAATTTTGAGCAAAGCGAGATTAGGATGACGCGTACCTTTTGCAAGCAAATCAGCGTCAACCAATCCGACAACTATAGATATGCCTCTCCCCATGCTCATATTTTAGCCACAACCATCAGGAACAAAATACCCTTTTAAAATAGTTTTATTTACTCAAATGGTCAAAGTTACTTTTTTTCATGGATAAAACAGACAAACATCAGTAAAAAATTCTTATTGACCTTTATCTTGCCGATGCCCTAAAGGTTGGGGTGCTTTTGGCGATTTCTGCCCCTACCTCCGGAAGGCAAAGATGACAAAGACGGCATAGAAGCAGGCATCGCAGCGCGCGACCGTGGCGGATAACTGATTGGCATTCAATGAATAAACAATTAGTCCTCCCCGCTAACGCAGGGAGGACTAATTGCTATATACCTATTATTCAGATGGTTATCTGCCACCATCCATAATCAGGCAGGCTATTTCTGCTCACCCAGCAGCTTTTCGCTGCGGGAGACGAAGTCAGCGAGGGCTTTGCCCTTCAGCATGCCGTTGCTGAGCAGGGCGAGGTCAACCACCTGATGGAGCAGCTCGTTGGCTGCGACGAAGTCGGCTACGCTCTGGTCTGCGGCATCCTTCTTCTCGCCCCAGATCTTCACGATCAGAGGGTTCTGCATGTTGACGAGGATGTTGTATGACTCCGGAAGCGAACCGTAGAAATTCATTCCCCCGCCCATGGAGCTCATCTCACGGTAACGGCGCATGAACTCGTTCTGGGTGATGAGCACCGGAGCGGAAGTCTCTCCGAGATTCTCAGCATCAACCTTGTAGTCATTCCCCTCCGGAAGCACGGCCTTGAACATCTCCTCAAGAGACTTCTTGTCATCTTCGGAGAGCTCCGGCTTTACAGCATCCTCCTTTTTGATGAGGTTGGCGACAGAGTCGCTGTCCACACGGGCGAAGCGGGTGTGCTCGATCTTGCTCTCAAGCAGGTTGACCCAGTGGCTGTCGAGTTCGCAATCCATCAGGAGCACATCGTAACCCATGTTCTTGGCGGCCTCGATGAAACTGTACTGCTCCTCCGGCTTTGTGGCGTAGAGGTATACGACATTCTTGTCCTTGTCGGTCTGGGCCGGCTCGATGGCCTTCCTATAATCCTCCAGGCTGAAGAACTTGCCATCGGTGTTTTTGAGCAGGGCGAACTTCATCGCACGCTCGCAGAACTTCTCATCGCTCAGCATGCCATACTCGATGAAGAGCTTGATGTTGTCCCACTTCTGCTCGAACTGCTCCCTCTGACTCTTGAAGATATCCTCCAGACGGTCGGCCACCTTCTTGGTGATGTAGGTGCTTATCTTCTTGACATTAGAGTCGCTCTGGAGATAGCTTCTGCTGACGTTCAGCGGAATGTCCGGGGAGTCGATCACACCATGCAGCAAAGTCAGGAAGTCAGGCACGATGTTGTCCACGTGGTCGGTGACGAACATCTGGTTGCAGTAGAGCTGGATCTTGTTCTTGTCTATGGCCATCCTCTCCTTGATCTTAGGGAAGTAGAGGACTCCGGTGAGGTTGAACGGATAGTCAACATTGAGGTGAATCCAGAACATCGGATCCTCCTCCATCGGGTAGAGCTCATGGTAGAACTTGAGGTAATCCTCATCCTTGAGATCGGACGGGGCCTTGGTCCATATAGGCTCTATGCTGTTGATGACATTGTCCTCTTCAGTCTCGACCTCCTTGCCGTCTTTCCACTCGGTCTTCTTGCCGAATACTACAGGGACAGGCATGAACTTGCAGTACTTGCCGAGAAGCTGGCTTATGCGGCCCTTTGCGGCATACTCGGAAGAGTCGTCATCAAGATAAAGAGTGATCTCCGTACCCCTGTCAGTCTTCTTGCCATCGGACATGGAGTATTCAGGAGAACCGTCACAGCTCCACTGTACAGGTTTCGCACCATCTTTCCAGCTGAGAGTGTCGATGGTCACCTTCTTAGCGACCATGAAAGCGGAATAAAATCCGAGACCGAAATGGCCTATGATGGAACCGATCTGATCTTTGTATTTCTCAAGGAACTCTCCGGCAGAAGAGAAGGCTATCTGGTTGATATACTTGTCAACTTCCTCCTCGGTCATACCGATACCGCGGTCGATGATACGCAGAACTTTCTTCTTCTCGTCGAGTTCTATGCTGACCTTCAGTGCGCCGAGCTCACCCTTGAAATCTCCGCTTGAGGCGAGAGCCTTCATCTTCTGGGTGGCATCGACGGCATTGGCCACAAGCTCACGCAGGAAAATCTCGTGGTCGGAATAGAGGAACTGCTTGATTACAGGGAAGATGTTCTCGGTTGTAACACCTATCTTGCCCTTAAGTGAATTGTTTGCCATATATTCTAAGTTTTATTATTCAAAAAGCCGGGTGCAGAATCCTGCACCCGGCCTTGAAAAATCAAATTATGTTCCAGTGACAAATTGTCACCGATCCATAGAGCCAGTGGATGCGGCGAACTTGCCGTGTGTATAAGAGAAGTTACACCAATCTAAGGCTTTTCCATCCTTGTAGAACAGGGCCTTTAAAGCCCCGGACGGAACCAAATCGTAAGTCGTGCTTAGCTGAGACCCGTTTTTCTCCCACTCATAAGTAACATCATTCTCGGAAACAAGAGAAAAGCCAAGACCATCGCCCTCATGGGACTGGGCAACACCGGGCGCGCCACCATGGCCTGCCTGGCCGCCGCATCGGCCCTGCCCGGGGACCGCCGCACGGCGGGTGTGGCGGTGTTTGCCTGCGG
>CAKUYG010000155.1 GCA_934702165.1 uncultured Bacteroidales bacterium
CCCTTGACGAGCACATAAAGGAAAACAGCCTCAACCTGCTCGGCGAACCGCTCAATTCTGAGAAGCAGCCGGAGCTCGAATGGAAGGCCGGCAACGATTTCACTTTCGTTTTCGATGCCGCCCTCTCTCCGAAGGTTGACTTCGAGGTTGAGAAGTCAGACACCGTGCCTTCGTACAATGTCACCATAGCTGACAAAGACAAGACTTCCATGGCTGAGAGCCTCAAGAAATACTACGAGGAGAAGAAGGAAGAGAAGAGCGACGAGGACATAGAGAAAGAAGTCAGCGAGCGTCTTGAGAACCAGTTCAAGAACGAGTCCGAATGGAGGCTCAACAAGGACATCCGCGACTATTATGTGCAGAAGGCTGGTCTGACTCTCCCTGAGGAGTTCCTTAAGCGCTGGCTCGTGACTGCCAACGGCGGGAAGGTCACGCAGGAAGATGTCGAGAAGGAGTTCCCGGGCTTTGCTGAGGACTTCAAGTGGCAGCTTGTCCGCGGCTTCCTCATGAAAAAGTTCGAACTCAAGGTTGAGGAAGCTGACATACGCGAGGCCGCTGAGGCCTATGTGACATACCAGTATGCCATGTACGGTATCGGCAATGTGCCGAAGGAGATGGTTGATGAGGCTGTGGTGAATGTCCTTCATGACCGCAAGCAGGTTGAGCATCTTGCCGAGCAGGTGGAGGACCGCAAGGTGATTGAGAAGCTCAAGGAGAGCATGACTCTGAAGCCGACAAAGATCACTTCAGCGAAATTCCGTGAGCTGAAATAGTCGTCCTGCATAACATTAAAGACCGGTCCGCTGAAAATGCGGGCCGGTCTTTTTTTTGTCTTTAGCGGCACTTTTACTGACCGATTGTAACATTTTTCGACGGTTTTGAACCATTATCTCCGAAATAATTCGTATATTTGCGGACTACGAATACACAAAGGTATAGAAATAATAACATATACTTTTAATTATTAACCAATTTTGTTTTCTACAGATGAAGAATCAGTCATTGATTTCTTTTATGGGTAGGGTGGTGCTTGCGGGCGCTCTCCTGCTCGGAGTCTGCACAACGGCGTTTGCGCAGCAGAAAATCTCAGGAACAGTGTTGGATGCATCCGGACAGGCCGTGATCGGCGCCGGTGTTGTCGTTGAAGGCACCACCAATGGCGTCGTTGTCGACTTGGACGGAAATTGGGCACTCACTGTCCCTACGGGATCGAATCTTGTTGTATCCTGCATCGGCTACGTGGACCAGAAGTTCACCGTACAGGCCGGCAAGGATAAGTATGACGTAGTCCTCCAGGAGAGCAGCACCATGCTCGACGAGACAGTGGTCATCGGTTACGGTACCGTCAAGGTGCGTGATCTCACCGGATCTGTGGCAGCTGTGAGCTCCAAGGATCTCGAGGTTCCGGTAGCCAGTGTCGGAGAGGCCCTTCAGGGCAAGATGGCCGGTGTTGTAGTTTCCCTCAACGATGCAACCCCTGGTGCCGAGCCGCAGATCCGCGTGCGTGGTGCCAAGTCCATCACCCAGACCAACAACCCTCTCTACATTGTGGACGGTTTCCCGGTAAGCAGCCTTGTCAATGTCCCTTCAGACCAGATCAAGTCCATCAACGTCCTCAAGGATGCCGCCGCTACTGCCATCTACGGTTCCCGCGGTGCAGCAGGTGTTGTGATTGTGACGACCAAGAGTGCTTCAGAGGGTCAGACCCAGGTTACCTACAACGGTTTCGTGCAGATCAAGGATTCATCCTCAAGCGTACGTGACGTGATGGATACCTATGATTATCTGAAGTTCACCCTCGGATATGCCAATGATTACAATGCTGATATGTACTCTTCCATGAGGCAGTACTTCGGGATTGGCGCTGAAAATGGAAATCACTATGCAGACTATGCAAACGTGAAAACTCACAACTGGCAGGAGGATCTCTACAAGACAGGTATCGCCCACAGCCACAACCTTACCATCAGCAACGGTACGAAGAAGAACAGGACCATGTTCTCCCTCAACTTCCTCAACGATGACGGTACCGTAATCAACTCTTATTTCCGCAGGATCAACGCTTCCCTCAAGACCATAGAGAAGCTCAGCGACACATTCGATGTCGAACTCAATGTCTCTTACTCCTACAGGCAGAACCGTTCCAATCCTCGTCTGGCTTCAGCGTTCCGCTACAAGCCGCTTGATACTGTATTCGGTGACGAGAGTGTGATTTCTGGTTTCGGTGCAGGTTTCGATGGATATATCAGTGATGCTGCCAATCCGGTTGAACTCACCTGGAATGAGCAGAATACCAATTATGCTCACAATTTCCGCGGTATCGCCGCTGCCAACTGGACTCCGCTCAAGGGCCTCAAGCTCCGCAGCGAGATCGGTCTCAGCAAGACATTCAGCAAGGCTGAAGGCTATGTTGCAGGCTATGGTACCACTACCAACTCCGCATCCCTCCGCAGGACTGAGAGCGGTGATCTTCACTGGACCAACACCATTTCCTACGAACTTCCTCTTAATACAGAACTGCACAGGGCTGATGTGATGGTCGGCAGCGAGTGGATTCAGGATTCAAGTGAGTGGATGCAGTACTATGCTGAGCTCTTCCCTTCATATTTCAGCAGGGAGAGGACTCTTGCCATGCTTTCCCAGGGAACGAAGAACAATGCGTTTACCCAGAGTATAAGCATTCCTGGCCATTCTCTTTCATTCTTCACCCGTGCGAACTATACTCTGCTTGACAAGTATATGTTTACTTTCACGATGCGTGCTGACGGTTCTTCACGTTTCGCTCCTAACAACCACTGGGGATATTTCCCAGCAGGCGCATTCGCGTGGCGTGTTATTGACGAGCCTTTCATGGCGAACACCAAGGACTGGCTCTCCAACCTCAAACTCCGTCTCTCTTATGGTGTGACCGGTTCAGATGCCATCAGCTCCAATCTTTGGAGAGAGTCATGGTCTCTCAGTACAAGCGCCACGAACTATACTATTTCTGACAACAGGACCGACACCAATTCCGGTTACGGTTATCCATATCAGCCAGGTTCAATGGCTCCAAACCCTGACCTGAAGTGGGAGTCAACCCTTTCCCGTAACATCGGTATTGACTACGGCTTCCTTGACGAGCGCATCTATGGTGCGGTTGAAGGGTATTGGAGTACTACTTATGACCTTCTTATGCCTGTGAACATCAAGTCCACCTCCGGATTTACATATCAGTTCCAGAATATGGGTACTGTAGCCAACCGTGGTCTCGAGTTCTCAGTAGGTGGAGATATTGTCCGCAACCAGGACTTTACCCTCAGCGCCAATTTCATCTACAACTACAATGTCAACCGTATAGAGAAGCTCTCCGACTCTGTGACTGCAAATACCTATGGTCAGTGGACCAATTCTGAGCATAGTCCGAGTGCAGGTGAGTACTTCCTCCGTGAGGGCGTTGCCATCGGTTCCATCTCCGGATATGCTTATGACGGCTGGTATACTACCGATGACTTCGACTACGATCCGACAACCGGTATCTATACATTGAAGGAAGGTGTTCCTGACTGGGCTATGGACTCTTACTTTACATCGCTTAAGCGTGCATCCGGCCAGAGTGCTTTCCCTGGTGCCGCAAAGGCGAAAGATCTTGATGGAGACGGCAAGATTACTGAGGCTGATACCTATGAGCTTGGAGAAATGACCCCGCGCTCAACCGGTTCATTCAACCTGAGCGGCCGTTGGAAGAACCTCGATTTCTCAGCCAATTTCAACTATGTGATCGGCGGTCACCTCATGAACTACTGGTCTCTCATGTCAACTTATGGTGCGAAGGACAATTACTTCGGTGCAAACCGTCTTGCTTTCGTTTCAGAGGCTTACTCTCCATATCGTTGGAACAATGGCGATCTTGAGCTTGTGACTGATCCGGCTGAACTTGATGCGATGAACGCCAATGCTACCATGCACACTCCTACTTCAATGAAGGGTCTTCTCTTTGACCGCTGGCTTGAGGATGCCTCATACCTGCGTCTCAAGAATGTGACTGTCGGCTATACTCTTCCGAAGAATATTTCAAGCAAGGTAGGCCTGAAGAACATCCGTGCATACTTCACCGCTTCCAACATCTTCACCCTGACCAAGTATACCGGTCTCGATCCTGAGGTCAACACCAACAGCAGCCGTTCAATGGGCGGCTCCAACTTCCCGACCCCTGGCGTGGACAATAATGCCTACCCAATGGCCCGTACTTACACCATAGGTCTTAACATCACACTGTAAAGAATACTGCAAAAATGAAAAAGAATATCAAATATCTGTTTGCTGCCCTTTGCGGTACTGCAGTGATGTCCTGCAACCTGGAGACTTCTTCTCCGTCTTCCGTTGACGGTGATTTCGTCTTCACAGGTGTAGAGACTGCCAAAACAGTATTGCTCGGTGCTTACAATCAGCTTATCAATGATTACAACAACGGGTATGTCCCTAATTTCACCAACATCGGGTCGGACATCGAGCGCTGCTCTGTAGGCAATATCACTGACCTTGTCGGTGGAGCGCAGCTCTATAACGAACCGTATACTGAGAAGGATTTCAATATCAACTTCCAGAAAGGCAACTGGGACCGTTTCTACTCAATCATCTCTAAGTGCAACAGTATCATCGAGTATCTTGAGAAGGATTGGGACAATGTCACCAAAGACGCCCCGAATGAGAAGTCTGATCTTCTCGGACAGGCTTATGC
>CAKUYG010000156.1 GCA_934702165.1 uncultured Bacteroidales bacterium
TCATCAATATCGCTAGCAAAAAGGCATTTGCCGCCTAGAGCCGTCATTGCCTGGTGAAACCCTCCTATCCCGGCAAATAGGTCGATAAAACGGGACAGGTTTCGGCATGTTCTTCCGGCCTGTTGCTTTCGCAAAAACACATACGCACGGGCGGCAGGGGTGGCAGGGGCGATGCTTTTGCGTTGAGCCCCTGCCACCCCGCCCCGTGTACACAACTATGTTCAGGTTGTAGTTTATTCCACGATTTACGCTATCACCTGGCATACGAAATGACCATGGCGAGTGTTTCTCGGTTCAGGTTATAGTGCAATGCCTGTTCTACGCTATAACCCAATCACATATGCGGCACAATCGACTTTCTTTGAGTTTATACCGTACAGAATCCAGGGCTGTTTCTGTACGCGATAGGACAAAATGACTGCGCGGAACAGAAAACGCGCCCTTTGCTGTACGGAAAATATGGGCTTGAATCGAAGTCAAATGGAAGCGGACAACAAAATTTCGTTTCTCGAGAAAATCGAGTATATTTACATGATTAATTTAATGAGTATAGGATATGCCAAATAAACAGCTGACATTTATCGACCCTTTTTTGTCCAGCGCATGCGGGCGAGGAAACGCGAGAGCGTCTTCCTGTCCACGCGGCACTCAGAGGCGATTTTGTTGAGCGAGGCGCCTTCAGCAAGCATTGATTGTACCAATTCTCTTTTATGGAAAAGTTTGAGTTTTTCCATCCGGCTGGCAGAACCTTTCGGACGGCCAAGCACTACCCCTTCCGCCTTCCTGCGGGCAAGGGCTTCCTTTGTGCGCTGGCTGATGAGGTTGCGCTCAATCTCGGCGGAAAGCCCGAAGGCGAAAGCCAAGACCTTG
The DNA here is from genome assembly GCA_934702165.1 of uncultured Bacteroidales bacterium. Taxonomy (GTDB): domain Bacteria; phylum Bacteroidota; class Bacteroidia; order Bacteroidales; family UBA932; genus Cryptobacteroides. The sequence goes on from CAKUYG010000156.1 coordinate 871, forward strand.
CTCGGGATGTCATCCCCAAGCCTGTAGTTGTCCTTTATCGTCCATACCCGACAGCCTTTGTTCATGCAGATGTTGAGGATCTCCATGATCATGAAAAGGTTGCGGCCGAGCCTGGAAAGTTCGGAGCAGATTATGAGGTCTCCGTTCCCGACCTTCTTGAGAAGTCTGCCGAGCCTCCGCACAGAGTAATCACGGGTGCCGCTTATCGTCTCCTCAATCCAGCCGTCTACGGTGATGCCCTGAGCCTCGCAGAACCTGCGGATCTCAAATCTCTGGTTCTCCACGGTCTGCTTGTCACTGCTCACTCTGATGTATCCATAGTTCATATCCCCTCGTTCTTTCGCACATTGCAAAGCCCAAAATTAAACAATACGCACAATTCCCGCAAGCATCATGTCTGAACATTCAAAACTCGTTGACGGCTATAGACGCGCATTCATCGACGCCTCCGTTGACGCCGAACCGGCTTTCACCCCTCAGTTCGTCTCCAACTACAAAGGCAATAAAGTCCTGACTCAGATTGAAAACGAACTCCGGGATTGCGACTCGATGTTCATGTCTGTAGCGTTCATTACAAGTGGAGGCATTCAGCACCTCAAAGGCGTTCTCAAAGAAATGGAGGAAAGGAATGTGCCAGGCCGCATACTCACCACTGACTACCTGATGTTCAGTGAACCGGCGGCCCTTGATGCCCTGTCAGGGTTGAAGAATCTTGAGGTGCGGATGTTCAGGACTTCCGGAGTCGGATTCCATACCAAAGGCTACCTTTTCCATAACGGGGATGGCATCAAGATAATCGTGGGCAGCTCCAATCTGACCCAGGATGCAATGACGCGCAATTTCGAGTGGAACACGAAGATTATTTCCACATCCGGGGGACAGTACGCCCATGACATCGCGACGGAATTTAATTCCGTCTGGGAGAGTTCCGTCGATTATGACATCTGTCGTGACGAGTACGCAAAGCAATATGCTGAAGCACAATCCGCAAAGGCCAAACTGAACAACGCCGTATCCTCGCTCAACCTGTCACGCAACAAAGTCATCCGCCCGAACGGGATGCAGGAAGAGTTCATGTCAGAAGTTTCTCGCCTCGTAAAAGATGGGCAGCACAGGGCGCTGCTCATCTCGGCTACCGGCACAGGCAAAACCTACGCCTCAGCATTCGCTCTCCGTGGCCTTTTTGCCAATCAACTGATACACAAGAAAAAAGTCCTGTTCCTCTCACATCGCGAGATGATAAATGCACAGGCCGAAAAGAGTTATGGGAGAGTACTCGGAAGTGCCTTCAGGACGGCAAGGCTTTCCGGAGGCAGCCGGGATATGGGGGAAATTAAACGTGCAGACATCTTGTTTTCAACTATGAACATGATGGCCAAAGACGTTTTTCGTGAAGCAAACTTCAGCCCGGATGAGTTTTCTATCATTGTCATGGACGAATGCCACAGAACCGGAGCTGCAGGCTATCAAAAAATCATTAATTACTTTCGGCCGCAGTTCCTTCTCGGGATGTCAGCCTCTCCGGACAGGACCGACGGCTTCGATATCTATAAGCTCTTCGACCACAATATCGCATGTGAAATAAGGCTCCAGACAGCTCTTGAAAACGATCTCCTGTGTCCATTCCACTATTTCGGGATACAGGACCTCAGGATAGACGGCAAACAGGTGGATGTCAATGATTTCAGAGACCTGACATCCGAAGCGCGGGTAAAAAACATCATAGAGACGCTTGAGTACTACGGCTTCAGCGGTAAGCGCGTCAAAGGCCTTGTGTTCTGCAGCCGTACTGAAGAAGCCGCTTCCCTGTCAGAAGCATTCAACAATACACCAAACAAAGCTTCCGGCCGCAATTACAGAACTGTAGCCCTATCCGGGGCGGACAATGAGAAGGACCGCCAGGCAGCTGTGGAGATGCTCGCCAGAGATTCCGACTGCCCAGACGAAATACTTGACTACATATTTACCGTGGACATCTTCAACGAGGGAGTGGACATACCTGAAATCAACCAAGTAGTGATGCTTCGGCCTACGCAATCCCCGATCATATTCGTGCAGCAGTTGGGACGCGGCCTGCGGAAATCAGAAGGCAAGGAATATGTAGTGGTGCTTGATTTCATAGCAAACTACGACAACAACTACCTTATCCCAGTGGCACTCTCTGGAGACCGGACCGGAAACAAAGACAACATCCGCAGGTATCTTATGGAGGGCAACAATGTCATCGAGGGTGCTTCTACAATTTATTTTGACGCAGTGAGCAGGAAGAGGATATTCGATTCCATTGATGCTGCGAAGATGAACACGAAAAAATCCATACTTGATGCCTATCGGGGCCTCAAAGAGAAGCTCGGTCACTGTCCTGACATGCTTGATTTTGACAAATACGGGGAGTTGGATCCGCTACGCATTATTGCATATATGGACAGCGTATCGGATTACAAGAAGCGTGGGATATGCTCTTATCATGGTTTCCTTGTGGCATTGGACGGGTTGGAGGAAAAACTGTCTCCAGTTGAAAATCACATTCTTGAATTCATTTCGCAGAAATTCGCTTCCGGCAAGAGACTGAACGAAATCCTGATGCTGGAAGTCATGATGCGTGGCACCGCTGACGTGCTTGACGGCTGGGAGAAAGAAATGCAGCTGAGCGGACTGCAATGCAGCCGTCTGGCAAAAGAGAATATCGTAAACATCATGTCTGGAGTGTATTATGATTGCGGCTCTGCAGGAAAGCGCTTTTCTGACTGCAAACTGCTTGAGAATACCGCTACGGGGTGGAGTATCTCCTGCATGTTTGCTGATGCCATTCGCAATCCGGCATTCGTGTCGGAACTGGAATCGGTCATCGCATTTGCGCGAAGCCGTTATGACAAGTTCTACAAATCAGGAGACAAGTTCGCCATAGGCCGGAAATACACCTATGAGGACGTGTTCCGCCTGCTCAACTGGGAGAAGAACGCTGTCGCGCTGAATGTCGGCGGCTACAGATACGATAAACGTACGGCCACCTACCCGGTGTTCATCAACTATGAAAAACCATCAGACATCAGTGCTACGACAAAGTACGAGGATCATTTTCTTGACCAGTCCACTCTTATCGCTATCTCCAAGAGCAACAAGAAAGTGACATCAGAAGATGTCGAAACTGCTGTAAACAGTGAAAGGCTCGGCGTAAGTATGTATCTTTTTGTCCGCAAGAACAAAGACGACAAGGAATCCAAAGAATTTTACTATCTTGGCCGGATTCGGCATCCGGCCTCCGGATTGCTGCGTGAGTTCACGATGCCGGGCACTAGTGCATCAGCCGTGGAAATAGAATACAGACTTAATACGCCGGTGGAGAGGAATCTATATGACTACATCACCTCAGCAAACATATAAACATCACACAATGAAAACAATAAACGTAGTGGCAGCCGTGATGATAAAAGACGGCAGGGTATTCGCGACACAGCGCGGGTATGGGGAGTTCAAGGACGGATGGGAGTTCCCGGGAGGGAAGATCGAGCCGGGGGAGAGTCCCCAGGAAGCGCTGCGCAGAGAGATCCGCGAGGAGCTGGAAACCGACATCCGAGTCGGGGAACTTATTGATACCATAGAATACGACTACCCGGCATTCCACCTCTCGATGCAGTGCTATGCCTGCAGCATCCTCTCCGGAAAGCTCCACCTTATCGAGCACGAGGCGGCCCGCTGGCTCACAGCCTCAGAACTCGACAGCGTGGCATGGCTTCCGGCCGACATCACCCTCATCCCAAAGATCGCCAGGCTACTGTAACGCCACATCCCCAAAACCATTTGCTAATCCCTCCGATAATTCATATCTTGCACAAG
>CAKUYG010000157.1 GCA_934702165.1 uncultured Bacteroidales bacterium
GAGGCGCAGAAGCGTGTCCGGCATGACAACTGATTTGGAAGTATGCAGGATGATAGAAGATCTGCTTCCGCCCGGATTGACCTATTGTCAGCTGCAGGGCCCGGAAAAAGATGAACTGATCCGGAAGATCTTTTCAATCTGGTATGTCCCCAAGCCGCAGCTGCGCAGATGCCTTGGGACGGCGGTTAATCGCGAAGACTGAAGATGTGCCGTGAGCGTTCCGGCGAGGGGCCGAGGTGCTGGGGCGTTGGGGTGCTGAGGCGGTCAGGTTATAGTGTTTTTCACCATATACTCTATAACGTGAAACGGAAATAAGCGTCTGGCGGCGTTTTCATGTCCGGGTTATAGACTTTCGCAAGGAATTGTCTATAACCTGCGGGTGGGTGGAGAAACTGGTGGTGGAGGAACTGGCTGGGTGGAGGAACTGGCTGGGGAACATAGCAGGAGGAGTTGGCAGGGGAATATAGAGGACAACCTGGCAGGAGGAGCTAGCTGGGAAGCCGGGAAGGGTGTCATTGGCACAGACCGGGCGACAATCGTCATGGAGCTTTTGCGGAATCAGGAGATATTGCTAACTTCGCAAGATATGTCAAGGACTTCCAAAATCACCTTCGTGACCCTGATGGGGTCAGTGGTCAATGCGGTGCTGACTATATTCAAGATAGTTGCCGGTATCGCGGGGCATTCCGCAGCCATGATAGCTGACGGCGTGCATTCCCTTTCTGACCTTTTGAGTGACGTCGTGGTGCTGGTGTTCGTCCGCATCTCAGGCAAAGGCCGCGACAAGGACCATGACTACGGCCACGGCAAATTCGAGACGTTCGCCACGCTGATAATCAGCCTGATGCTCCTTGTGGTAGGGGCCAATCTGATGTCCTCCGGCATAGAAAGCATAAGGAACATACTGGGCGGCAAAGCCGTTGAAGCCCCGGGAGTGATCGCTTTGTGGGCCGCCCTGCTTTCAATCATCTCCAAAGAAATCCTCTACCGCTACACGGCGGCGCAGGGACGCAAACTCGATAGTCCGATGATGGTCGCCAACGCCTGGCATCACCGTTCCGACGCCCTCTCGTCGATCGGCTCCCTTCTCGGCATCGGCGGAGCCATCCTGCTCGGTGACAAGTTTGTCATACTCGATCCTCTGGCAGGCTGCATCATCAGTATCTTCATCATCGTGATGGCAGTGAGGATGTCGATTCCCGCAGTGAAAGAGCTTCTCGACGTTTCCCTTCCCGATGAGATGGAAGCCCAGATCGTCCAGACCGCTAAAAGTGTCCCGGGCGTGGTTGACCTGCATGAACTCAAGACCAGACGGGAAGGCCCCGGCATCGTGATGGAAGGGCATCTTGTCCTCCATTCCGACATTTCCCTCCAGCAGGCCCACACCATTTCCAAGCAGGTCGAGCAGTCGCTCCGTGACAAGTTCGGCGCCTCCACCCAGATATCCCTGCACCTTGAACCCGAGAACGATTCGCAGTAGCTCCGTTCCGGAACCCGGTATGCCCAAAAGACCAGAAAGGGGCCCAAGCCAAGCTGGATCTGAACGGCTACTTCCCCGCCATCAGCGGGCGCAAGCGCAGAAGCCAGTAGACAAGGCCGGAGATGGTTAGCACGGCCCCCACAACACCGATCCAGGAAATGGAGAAATGAGTGCAGACGGCGCCTCCGATCAGCGCTCCGCAGCCTATGCCGAGATTGAAGATCCCCGAGTAGATGGACATCGCCACGGCTGACTCATCCTCCGACGCGGCTGAAATCACCTCCGACTGCATAGCCAGGTTGTAGGCCGTCACCGAAATCCCCCATACGGCACAGACCGCGATGCTCAAGACATGACTGAAAGCCAGCGGCCTCATGAGCAGCAGGGCGAGGGTCAATCCGCACATCGCCAGGGTCACGAAGCGGAAACGCCAGGAGACATAGAACTTTGAAAAGGCGAAACTGCTCACCAGTCCGGCGATACCGAACACCATCAGTGTCCCGGTGATCATACCCTCCGACATCCCGCCGATCTGCCCGAGGAACGGCTCGATATAACTATAGGCCGTATAATAACCGGTGGCGAAGAGAAGCGTGAACACGTATATCCCGATGAGCACCTTCTTGTGCAGCATCACCGGCAGTCCCTTCAGACTGACCCCCTTTCCCGCCGGAATCCCCGGAAGAGTCAAGGCTACCAGCACCAGAGTCAGCAGGGCGAATATCCCCACACACAGGAAAGTCATCCTCCATCCCACCATCAGACCTATTGCCCGACCGAGCGGCATCCCCATTATCACGGCAATCGAAGTGCCAGTGACTACGATGCTGAGCGCCAGAGACTTGTGAGACGGCGGCACAGAGCGTACCGCGATTGACGGTATGATGGACCAGAATATCGCATGTGTGCTTGCCACCCCGATACGGGAGAGCATCAGCATCCAATAAGAAGACGAGAGGAACGACAAACCCTGAAACAGGGTGAAACAGCCGATCACACCGAGCAGCAGCTTGCGCATCTCGGACCGGGAGAACGCCATTGTAAGGGGAAGGGAGAGAAGCATCACCATCCAAGCATAAACGGAGATGAGCATGCCGGTCTCGGCTTCGCTTTTGGAGAAATCGGCCCCTATATCGCTCAAGAGACCGATCGGCACAAATTCAGAGGTATTAAAAATAAAAGCGGCACAAGCCAACCCGATAAGGGCCATCCAGTGCCTTGCTGTCATTTTCTGCTCTGCCATAAATATATTTGTACTACTAACTAACTTTCTGTCTCCGGAGCAGCCCTGAAGACAGATGCAAATATAGCAACATATTCCCATACTGCAAGCGATAGAGCAAAAAAGTTATAAAATTTTTTAAAAACCGTATTTCTGACGTTACATCTTTTCATGCCCAAGATACAAAACAGCCCTCCGAGCCGCCCCAGGCATTGACTGCAGCGGCGAGTATGTATAAATTTGTACAAACGAAAAACCACATTTATGAAGCACATCACATACTTGCTGCCGGCTCTGGCTCTGCTTGCTGCCGGCTGCAGCAGCGGCGAGCAGCCGCTCAAACTTGGAGAGCTTGAATATTATGAAAGGCCCGGGGTCAATGTCCTCGTCTACAGCAACCTCTTCACCGGAGGTTTCAACGATGAGAAGAATTCCGGCATAGAGATCATCCACCACGGGGTCCGTACCGTGCAGGGTGGTGCCATAAGGCTGTCCAACACCCCCGAGCAGTGGGATCTGGTGCCAGAGACCACTTTCCGCAATGTTGACCCCGACAAGGGCACGATAGAGGTTGGCCTGCGTTATCCTGACTATGATTTCGACTCCCGTCTTGTGGTGACCCCGGAAGGGGAGGCCTTCAAGATTGATGTGTATCTGGATAAGCCTGTCCCTGAGGTGATTGCGGGGGAGGCCGGGTTCAATCTCGAACTCCTGCCGTCACAGTACTGGAACAAGGCTTATCTCGTGGACGGACAGGCCAGGCGTTTTCCACGATATGCCGTGAGCGAGACTGTCACACGTCCCAATAGCGAGAAAATCAAGCAGTTCAAGGGCTACAAGACCTACGATGACCGCGGTACAGGACGTTTTGTTGATCCGCTCCCGATGTCAGAGGGGCACAGCATGACCTTCGCCCCGGACGATCCGGAGAGGATGGTCAAGGTCACCTCAGAGGGGGCTGAGCTGAAACTCTATGACGGGCGCATGCTTGCACAGAACGGCTGGTACGTGCTCCGGAGCGTCCTCCCGGAAGGGAAGACCGGCAAGGTGCTCAGCTGGACCGTGGAGCCGAACGCCGTACGTGGCTGGGTGAGGGAGCCGAACATCGGCCTTTCCCAGGTGGGTTATGTCCCTGAGCAGCCTAAAGTATCCGTGATAGAACTGGACAAGGCCGACAAGCCTCTGCGGACAGCGTCCATATATAGGGTAAACTCCGATGGTACAGAGACCAAGGTCTTCACCGGCAAGACATCCATGTGGGGCCCGTACTTCAAATACAACTACCTCAAGTTCGACTTCTCCCAGGTCCGCGAGTCCGGCATCTACTTCATCAAATACGGAGATGCGCGCACGGTCAACTTCATCATCTCGGACGATGTCTACGACAAGATAACCGATGCGACGAGCGATGTCTGGATCCCTATCCACATGAACCATGTTGCCGTCAACGAGGCTTACCGCATGTGGCACGGTGAACCGTTCAAGGAAGGCTATCTCCAGGCGCCGCCAAGTACGGATCACTTCGACCTCCACTGGCAGGGTCCTACGACCGACACCAAGTATAAGGCCCTTGAACTCATTCCGGGACTCAACGTGGGCGGTTTCTTCGATGCCGGAGACTTCGACATCGAGACTTCTTCCAACATCTCCGTTGTCCAGAACCTCGTCTCCATCTGGGAGCGCTTCCGTCCTATGCGCGACATGACATTCGTCAGCGAGAGCCAGCGTTACGTGGATCTGCACCGCCCGGACGGCATCCCTGATGTTCTCCAGTACATCGAGCACGGGGTTCTCAACCTTCTCGCACAGGCGGAGAACATAGGGCACATGTCACAGGCCCTCTCCAACTCCGTGCTGGACAATTACCATCATCTCGGCGATGCCGCCTCACTCACCGACGGCCGTCATTACGACCCGCGCCTCAAGCCGTACGAGATCTCCTCTGACGGCCGCCGCAGCGGCACTCCGGACGACATGTGGG
>CAKUYG010000158.1 GCA_934702165.1 uncultured Bacteroidales bacterium
CCCGAGAAACCTATCGTGTTCTCGGGATACGGAGAAGGCCGCCCCGTGATCAACATGGGCAAGAAGGAAGGCTCGGCCATCACCATCCTCAACGCCGACGGGCTTGAGGTACGCGGATTCGAGATCACCAGCGGCTACGCGCCGGAGGTGGGAGTGGGCCGCAACGGCATCCTCATCGACGAGAACGAGCCTGGCAAAGCCTTCAACTACATCGTGATCAAGGACAACTTCATCCACGACATCTGGGGACAGATGGGCGGGACACGTCTGCGCAGCGCAGCCATCACGGGCGGGGTCAACCGCCCGTGGAGAGATTCTCCGGTAGCCTACGTTCCTCCAACCCTCGAGAATGTGCTCATCGAGGGCAACAGGATCGAAAGGGTGGACAAGGTCGGCATCACCACCAACGGCATCGGCAAGCTCCGCGTCCGCCGCAACTACATGGACGACCTGGGCGGTGACGGCATCATCGTGGGAGGCTCGTACAGGGCTCTGATCGAGTTCAACGAGATCCACCGTTCCTGCCTGCGTTCCGGTTCTCTCGACCTCCCGGGAGACACCGGCTGGGCCGAGAAAGGCGAGGGCTGGTGGCCGCACACCGCAGCCTGCTGGATCATCCGCTGCGAAGAGACCATCATGCAGTTCAATGAAGTCTACGACACCGGCCGTCAGATCCGCAACGGCGACGGCTTCGCCTACGACTTCGACTTCTACTGCAAGAGGTGCCTTGCACAGTACAACTACAGCAAGGAGAACCACGGCTTCCTCCTCCTGATGTACGACATCTTCGAGAACGTTGCCCGCTACAACATCTCCGAGAACGACAAGACCCACCTCGTACAGATGCAGGGCAGCCTCAAGAACGACAACAACATCCTCTACAACAACGTGTTCTATGTAGACCACGGCGTTTCGGAAATTGAGTACTTCCGCGGCGACTATCCTGAGAAGGCCAAGAACATCGACGATCTCGGCGCACATTTCTACAACAACATCTTCTACGCCACCGGTCAGGGCCAGTTCCGCACTGCATGGTCTACAGGCTTCGCTTGGGACAGGACATTCGACGACACTCTCAAGCCGAACCTCCCTGCCGGCAGCCTCTTCCTCAACAACTGCTACTTCGGACCTTGGAAGAACGGTCTTCCGGATGACCCTAAGGCAATTGTTGCAGATCCTAAGTTCGTGGCTCCAGGTACCGGCGGCACCGGTCTGTGCACCCTCAAGGGCTATATGCTGCGCGCAGATTCCCCTTGTATCAACGCGGGTCTCTACATGCCGAACAACGGCGGACGCGACTTCTTCGGCTTCCCTGTAAACGACGGCCACCCTGATGTAGGCGCGTTCGAATACCTCGGCAGCGGCGTGTTCGCCGACGAGGCCGCCATCGCCGTACAGGATGCTGACGCGCGCGACGCCTCCGCTGTGGCATGGGCCAAGTGGTGCTTCCCTCTCGAGTTCGGCATCAAGGAGACAGATGTTCTCAACATCAAGCTCTACCAGCCTCTCGAGGAAGGAGTGACCGGAAAAATCTCCTGGACCAACCCTAAGAACGGCAAGACCGTCACTGTGGATCTCGCCAAGGCCAAGAGCCGCTCCGAATTCGCTCTCAAGCTCAAGACCGACGTCCAGACCCTGCTCTCAAGCAAGGTCAAGGTCAGAGTCGAGAAGGGCAGGTTCGCAGAAGAGTGGGAGATCGCTTTCGCCGAGACTCCTGCAAAACGTCAATAATTCCTTAAAAAATTGTATCCCGGCCGGGGTCTGCCCTTGCGGACTCCGGCTTATTTTCCGATATTTGACACACTATGACCAAGAAATTTTCCATTCTCACAATTCTGCTGTCCCTGGCCTGCTGCCTGTCCGCACCGGCGCAGACCTCGTTCGGCAACGCCGTCAAATTCGATGACGGCTGGCTCTTCAGCCTCTCCGACAGCACCGCGTACAAGGACAATTCCTTCGATGACACCAAATGGCGCAAACTCGACCTTCCGCACGACTGGTCCGTCGAGGGGCAGCTCTCTCCGACCCTCGCCAGCTGCACAGGCTACCTCCCGGGCGGCATCGGCTGGTACCGCAAGCATTTCACGGTGAGCGATGACTCCCCCCGGCACTACATCTACTTCGAGGGAGTCTACAACCGCAGCGAGGTTTACCTCAACGGGCAGCTGCTCGGCAAGCGCCCCAACGGCTACGTCTCGTTCCTGTATGACCTTACCCCTTACCTCAGGGACGGGGAGAACCTGCTTTCCGTCAGGGTTGACCACAGCCGTTACGCCGACTCGCGCTGGTACACGGGCTCCGGCATCTACCGGGATGTCTGGCTCGTATCGGCGCCTCAGACCCATTTCGCCCTCTGGGGTGTGGGTTGGAAGGCCAAGTCCATCTCTGACAATCAGGCGGTTGTAGATGTTGATATCGAAGTGCAGAAGCACCTCCCAGTAAGCGGCAAGCTCACGGTAAAGGCCACGCTCTACGATGCTTCCGGCATCCAGGTGGCTAGACGCAGCGCCGAGGTCAAGGATCTGGAGCCTGGAGAAAGCAGGCTCAACATCGACCTCAAGGTCAAGAAACCTCACCGCTGGAATCTTGACGATCCTTATCTGTATACTCTCAAAACTGAACTCCTCGAAGACGGGCAGAAGATCGACGGGGCTGAGACCCGCGTGGGGCTGCGCACCCTCCAGTTCGACCCGGACAAGGGCTTCGCCCTCAACGGCAACTGGATGAAAATCAAGGGAGTGTGCCTGCACCACGATGCCGGCGTGCTCGGAGCTGTGGTGCCCGAGGAAGTCTGGAGAAGGCGTCTTGAGAACCTCAAGGCCATTGGCACCAACGCCATCCGCATGAGCCACAACCCGCAGGCTCCTGTCCTCTACGACCTCTGCGACGAGATGGGCCTGCTCGTGATGGACGAGGTGTCCGATGAGTGGGAGTTCCCTAAGCGCAAGTGGCTCGAAGGCTGGAACGTGGGCACGCCGGGCTACGACGGCACCTTCGACTTCTTCGAGGAGTGGATCGAGACCGACATCACCGACATGGTACGCCGTGACCGCAACCACACCAGCATCTTCCTCTGGAGCATCGGCAACGAGGTTGACTACCCCAACGATCCATACTCACACCCGATTCTGGACGGCAGCAGCATCAACCAGCCGATGTTCGGGGGCTACAACCCACAGGCGCCGGATGCGATGCGCATAGGCAAGATCGCCAAGAGGCTCGCAGCCTGCGTACGTGCCGTGGACACTTCCCGACCTATCACGGGAGCCCTCGCAGGAGTGGTGATGTCCAATGAGACCGAGTACCCTGAGGCTGTGGACGTTGTAGGCTACAACTACACCGAGAACCGCTACGCCCAGGATCACGCCACCTACCCGGAGCGCGTCATCTACGGCAGCGAAAACGGCCTGAGCCGTGACGCATGGCTCGCCGTGCGCGACAACGACTACATCTTCGGCCAGTTCATCTGGACAGGGACCGACTACCTCGGGGAGTCCAACCGCTGGCCGTCACGCGGCCTTGGCACCGGACTTCTTGACTTCGCGAGCTTCCCTAAGCCGCGCGGCTACTTCCGCGCCTCCATGTGGAGCACCGAGCCTGTGACCTACATCGGCACATACCCTGCCGATGCGGGCAACCGCAGACCGGGACCGCCTCGCCGCGACGGACGCGTATTCCTCTCCACTGATGCGCTCGACAGCTGGAACTACGCGCTGGATCAGAAGATCCGCGTCGTATGCTACACCAACGCACCTCAGGCCCGCCTCCTTTTGGACGGCAAGCAGGTCGGGGAGATGAAGCCGTACGATGACAAGAGCGGAATCATCTACTGGGACATCCCGTTCCGTCCGGGCACCCTCAAAGCAGAGGGCTGCGACAAGGACGGCAAGGTGCTCTCCGAGTACAGCATCACCACCTCCGGCCGCCCGTACGCCATTCGCGCTACAGCCGACAGGACGGAACTGTCACGCGACAAGGCCACAGCCCACATCACCGTGACCGTGGTTGACGAGAAAGGAGTGATGGTCAAGCTCGCTGACAACAACATCACCTGCACCGTCGAGGGTCCGGCACGTCTGCTCGGACTCGAGGGCGCGGACAATACCGACATGGGTGACTACCGCGACAACAAGCAGAGAGTCTACAACGGCCGCCTGCTCGCCTACATCCAGACCACCGGCGAACCGGGTGAAATCACCGTCAGTTTCACCTCTCCTCTGCTCGAAGGGGTGCAGGTCAAGTTGAAAGCGGAGTAATCAGCCTTTGAGCCCTACCAGAGAACTGCGCTCCGAAGCACAGACCAATCTGGAAGCGGAGCGCGCCCTACTTGACTGTAAAGTGATTCAACGGGCACATGGTAAGTTGATTGCCAATCGTATGTCAGAACGGCTGACCGCATATCGGTCGGCCGTTCTTTTTTCTCCCACCAACCCCCTCTGCGGCCGCCGCCTCGTCCAGGTGTGAGCCTTTTCCGGCATTTCCGCTCCCACCTGGCACCGCCTCCTGACACGCAGCACCCTCTGCGGCCGCCTCTCCGTC
>CAKUYG010000159.1 GCA_934702165.1 uncultured Bacteroidales bacterium
CTCTTTTCTCTGCGTATACGGGGACGAGGTGCTGCCGAACCTCGGGGCGGCGGCCGTGGGGGAGGATGCTCTCGGGGCGGAGGCTCTCTCCGCCGGCAAGGCCACCATCAACGGCACCATGGCCCATATCACCGGCATCTTCGGCTTTGCACTGGCCGGTCTGGTTTTGAAGGACATTTATAACAGGGCCAATGGCTGACGAGAAACTCTGGAACTCCAATTATATAAAGGTGTGGACGGGCAATTTTCTGCTCAACTTCGCCTTTATGCTTATTGTGCCCCTTCTGCCGCTGTATCTGAGTGAGACGTTCGGGGCCGGGAAGGATACCATCGGTGCTGTGCTGGCGGCCTACACCGTGATGGTGCTGCTGACCAGGGCTCTGAGCGGCTATATTGTGGACAGTTTCCCGAGGAAACTGGTGCTGATGGTGTGCTACACTGTCTTCTCGCTGCTGTTTTTCGGCTATCTGATCGCCGGTTCTCTGCTTGTGTTCGCCCTCTTCAGGACTTTGCACGGGGCGCCGTTCGGAGCCACCACTGTGGCAGCAAGCACTGTGGCTATAGATGTGCTCCCGCCGAGCCGCAGAGGTGAGGGCATCGGGTATTACGGGCTTAGCAACAACCTCGCCACGGCCCTTGGGCCTGCGATTGCCGTCTATGTGCTGCAGGCTTTCGGCGGCAATTTCCAGGCTCTGTTCTGGATGTCGATCATCGTCTCCGTGGCGGGTCTTGCCATTGATTCGACGATAAGGCTTCCCAAAAGGGACTGTTGCCAGAGGGACGGAGTCCTGTCATGGGACCGTTTTTTCCTCCTCTCCGGCTGGAGGGAAGCCCTGACGCTGGCCTGTTATGCTTTCAGCTACGGGGTGGTGTCCACATACCTTGCCATCTATGGGAAGGAAGAGCTCGGTATCACCAGCGGTACGGGCATGTTCTTCACACTGTTTGCGCTGGGTCTGATTTTCTCCCGGCTCACAGGGGCGCGTTCGCTGCGTCGCAACCTCATCTCGCGCAATGCGGCGCTCGGAAGCTGTGTGGCTGCCGTAGGGTATCTGGTTTTCGCGGCTCTGCATGACAGCATCGGCTATTACTTGTCCGCTTTCATAATAGGCCTTGGCAACGGGCACATGTTTCCGGCTTTTCAGAACATGTTCATCAATCTTGCCCCGCACAACAGGCGCGGCACTGCCAATTCTTCGGTACTCAGCTCCTGGGATGCAGGGGTGGGGTTCGGTGTGCTTCTCGGCGGTGTGCTGTCAGAGCATTTCGGCTATCACATCGCTTTCTGGGTGGCTTTCGGGGTGAATATCGCGGGGCTGATGCTGTATTTTGTCAGGACAAGGGCCCATTTTGAGGCCGAGAAACTGAGATAAATTTCTATATTTACGCAAAATTTGGAACTATGGTAACTAAACTCACACCTTCCGTCAGCTATATCGGCTGCGATGATCTGGGACTTGACCTTTTCGAGAATCAATACAGAGTCCCCGAGGGGATGTCATATAATTCATATATTGTTGAGGGTGATAAGCTTGCTGTGCTTGATACCTGTGATGTGCGTACCGGTCAGGAGTGGCTGTCCAATCTGAAGGAAGCCCTCGGCAAGAGGACACCGGACTATCTTGTCGTGCATCACATGGAGCCTGATCATTCGGCCATGATAGCCAGGATGATGGCGGATTATCCGGAGATGAAGATCGTGGCTTCGGCCATTGCCGTCAGGATGCTCCCACAGTTTTTCGACGATGTTGACTTCAGCGGGAGGACCATTGCCGTAGCGGAAGGGGACACTCTGGATCTCGGGTCCCGCAAGCTGCAGTTCATAATGGCGCCGATGATCCACTGGCCGGAGGTGATGATGAGCTATGATGCCGCTGAAGGCATCCTCTTCTCGGCCGACGCTTTCGGTAAGTTCGGAGCGCTCTCAAGGACAGGCGGTCTGCAGGGAGTGTCCCTTCAGGTGTGGAGGTCAGAGGCCCGGAGGTACTATTTCAACATCTGCGGCAAATACGGCCCCCAGGTACAGAAGCTCCTCGGAAAAGCTGCCGCTTTGGACATCAGGATGATCTGTCCTCTGCACGGGCCGGTGCTGGATTCGGATCCTGCCGGCGCGATGAAACTTTATGGCATCTGGAGTTCGTATGCTCCTGAGACACCGGGTGTTCTGATCGCGCATGCCTCAATCCACGGAGGGACGGCGGTGGCGGCGGAGAAACTTGCCCGCATGCTGGAAGAGTCCGGGGTCAAGGTGTCGGTGCGTGACCTTTGCCGTTGCGGAATCTCGTATGCGGTGAGCGATGCTTTCCGTTATGACAGGGTGGTGCTTGCGGCTTCGTCCTATGATGCCGGACTGTTCCCGCCTATGTATGATTTCCTTCACCATCTTCAGATAAAGAATTGGCAGAAGCGCAAGGTGGCCGTGATAGAGAACGGCAGCTGGGCGCCGACAGCGGGCAAGGCGATGATCGACATGCTTTCCGCCATGAAGGAGGTCGAGCTGGTGGGTGACAAGGTCACTATACGCAGCACTCTCCACAAGACGGACATTCCGGCGCTGGAAGCTCTGGTAAAAGCTATTCGAGGTATCTGAGCCTCAGGGTATTGCGTTCCTCCTTGCCGACCCCGAGCCTGATTGTGAGGAACTCGTCCATGGAGCCGTAACGCTCATCGATCAGGTCCAGTGCCGCAGAGAAATAGTTGACATTGGCGCCGATGAACGTCTTGACTACCTCCACCTCCTCGTCTCCGCCGCCGTTGGCACGCACAATGGCGGTCATCTTCGCCACGTCGCCGCTGTAGAATTCGTTGGAAATATTGTAGTCTTCAAGGATCGTCTCCCTGTCCGCCCCGAGGGCTGAGAGGACGAAGGCCGAACCGAGTCCGGTGCGGTCCTTGCCTTGAGTGCAGTGCCAGTAGACTGAGCCGTCCGCGGTGTCCAGAATCCCGCGCATGAACTTGGCGTACTGTGTCTGGGTGTAGCTGCTCTCCACGAGGGAAGTATAGAGTGTGCGGGCAGCCTGCTTGACGGACTGGAACGTGCAGCCTCTCCGCACCACGTCCTCGATGCTGGTGAATCCGCCTTCGGCAATATAGCTGTTGAAACTTTCACAGGTCTGCGGGTCCATGGCGGGCAGCCAGCAGTATTCGGCGCCATCTACTCCTCTGTCCGGCGCCTGGAGGACTTCGGACTCCATCCTGAAGTCGAAAATCCGGCGAAGATGGTATACTTCCTTGAGCCTGAGAAGGTCGGCATCGCTGGCGCCGGCAAGTCCTGCGCCGCGCAGAAGCAGCCCTTTTCGTATTCTGTGTCCGTCCGCCGTCTCGAATCCTCCGAGCTCGCGGGCGTTGATCACATTCTCGAGGGATATAGTCTGGGATTTGAAATCTTTCATTCTGCAAAAATAACTATTTTTGTCCTTATGAAGATAGTATATCTTGACGCGTCCACGCTGGGGGATACCCCGCTGGACGAGATCCGCTCCCTCGGGGAGCTTGTCACATACCATACCAGCACCAGGGAAGAATCCCTGGATAGAGTGGGGGATTGTGATGTGCTTATGGTCAACAAGGTCACGGTGGACGATGAACTGATGTCCCGGGCCCCGAAGCTCAGGCTTATCTGTGAGTCCGCCACCGGGGTCAACAATATTGATTTGGAGGCTGCTGCCCGCAGAGGGATTATAGTCCGCAATGTGGCCGGTTATTCCACCGATGCTGTGGTACAGGCCACTTTTACTCATTTGCTTTCGCTCCTTGGCAACGCCCCGTATCTTGATGAATGCGTGCGCAGCGGGCGTTATTCTGCATCTGGAATATTTACCGATGTTACTCATCCGTCGGTTGAGCTGTACGGTCGGACGATGGGAGTGATAGGGATGGGCACCATCGGCTCGAAGGTGGCTTCCATCGCCACCGCTTTCGGGATGAGGGTGGTATATTATTCAACTTCAGGTACTTCTCATAATCACGACTATCCAAGTCTTCCGCTCGATGAGATGCTTTCCTGCGCGGATGTGGTGAGCATCCATGCTCCGCTGAACGACCGTACCCGCGGCCTTATCGCTGAGGAGCAGCTCCGTAAGATGAAGAGCAGCGCTGTTCTGCTCAATCTCGGGCGTGGAGGGATAGTGGACGAGGCGGCGCTTGCCAGAGCTCTGGATGAGGGGGTGATTGCCGGAGCTGCACTGGATGTGTTTGAGACCGAACCGCTGCCTGCTGACAGTCCACTTCTGCATCTGTCTCATCCTGAGAGGATACGCTTCTCTCCGCACAGCGCCTGGGCCAGCACGGCCTCGCTTCCGAGGCTTGTCTCCATGGTGGCGGACAATATCCGCAAGGGTTGGTAAGCGCGGCTCAGAACAGGTAGCCGCTGTTGATATAGAATGCCCCGTTGCCGTCCTGCTTGTAGAGCGGGCTGGTGGCGGGGTAAAATCTGCTCAGCGGCACTCCGCCCTCGAATGCGAGGATGAAGTTCTCGTTGAGGA
>CAKUYG010000160.1 GCA_934702165.1 uncultured Bacteroidales bacterium
ATATTGCGTCCTGCCGCCTCGCCCGGCTTACCGGCAGGGCGGCACGCGAAAGCGGAACGGCTCTGCAGCCCGTAAAGCCGTTCCTTTTCTGCGGCTGCGGGCTGATGCTGGGCGCCTTGGCGGATACCTTTTTGATGTCCAAGCTGGTGATCAAGCTGCTGGCGTCCTGATTTGTGTGAGGGAGGTGAGAGAGTATGACGGACTATATCCATGACTTCGGCGAATATCTGACAGAGGAAAAGCACGCCTCCGGCAATACTCTCAGCTCCTACCTGCGGGATGTCAGGCAGTTCCGGGAATGGCTTTTGAGCAGCGGCAGCGACCTGAAAAAGGTCAAGAAGGACACCATCACCGACTACTTTACTTACCTTACTGGCAGGGGAAAGTCACCGGCCACCATCACCCGCTGCGCCGCGACCCTCAAGAGCTTTTACGGCTTTATGGTACAGTCCGGCGCCATGCGCGTGAACCCCGCCAAGTCGGTTTCCGGCATGAAGGTGGAGCGCAAGTATCCCGAGATCCTCACCAGCCGGGAGGTGGAGCTGTTTTTGGAGCAGCCCGCCTGCGTGGATGAAAAGGGCTATCGGGATCACGCCATGCTGGAGCTCCTTTACGCCACGGGCATCCGGGTCTCGGAGCTCATCGGCCTGGATGTGGACGATGTCAATCTTGCCGCCGGCCAACGCATAGACACAGTCGTAAAAGTCGTACTCAGAAGCAGTGCACTTGCCCATCTTGAAGTTTCCTCCTTTGATGATGACCTTGGCATCCTTACCATTGGCCCAGACGATGTTACGTTCTGTATATTCATCCGCACCACCTTCAATAGTTCCATTGCCCTCAATAGTCAAAGACCCTTTGGCCCTAAAAGCAGTGCAATTAGCTTCCTCTTTGCCGCCTTTGAATGTGACGGTCTTCCCGTTGAGGTCAAGTACCACATTCTTGCCAGCTGCAAGGACAAGAGTCTTGTCGATTTCAAGGTCAGCTGCAAGAGTGGCGGAACCGCCATTGACAAAGAGGGCCTGAAGGGCAGAGGTGGTGCTGATGTTCTTCAGATCCTCGTTATTATTTCCTTCAAATCCCGGCTCAACTACAATGTTGAAGTTGGTGGTGGAGGTGAGGAGGGAGCCGGTGATGTTGGTGCGCCAGTTGCCCTGGAGAGGGGCGTTAGGGACGATGATGTCGCCGTCCAGGCCTTCCTTGGTCAGGGTGATGTTGTGGATGGATGACTGGGATTTGCCTGCAAGCACGTAAGTCGTGGCAAGGTAACGGTAATCAGTACCGCTGACAGAAAGTTTCTCAGACTCGGCAGGGATAGTGTTTGCTGCAAAAACAACATCGGCAAAATCTGTAACAGAACCATCAGTAAAGTTGAGAACATTTGCTGCTCCGCTGACCTTGATGCCGGTCTTGGTGACAGCCCCACCTGCTTTTTCGAAAGCTTCCCACTCAGCAGCAGTCACCCCGAAGTTGATCTGCGCGAAAGGCCTCTTGAGCTTTATTTCCTCAGTCTTGTCTCCTGTGACCTTATATGACGCCACATAGTTGTAGAATGCATCGCGGCTCTCATCGTTGGCGAGAACTCCGGAGTAATCCACAGTCAGAGTCTTATTGCCAGCATCAAGCGTATATCCGGTAACCCCCTCCTTATACGCCCAGAAGAGGAACTTATAGGTCTTGCCGGTGACGAGCGTGGCGGAGAAGGTGGCCTTGCCGCCGTTCATGCCCACAGTTTTATCAAGGGCCGCAATATGATTGTCGGCCTCGTCATAGATGTAGCAGGCAACCTTGTCCACGGTGTTGCCGTCGGCGATGGCCTTGGTGCCGATGAGCGGCGAGGTGACGCTGAAGCTGACGGTGGCCTCATTGCCTTCGGCCGTCCCGTTCAGGTCCTTTGTGCAGGAGGCGGCTGCGATCCCTGCGAGGGCCGTCACTGCGAGAAGTTTAAAGATGTTCTTCATAAATTGTTGTTATTAAAGTTGTTGTTGATTATTCTATCCTTATGTTGAAGTTACCGTCGAAGCCCGGATCCACCCCGATGCCGCCGCCCACTTCCTGGGTGAGGAAACGGCCACGCACCGTGGTGAGGTGTGCCCTCTTGAGCGGCACTTCTATCACACCGCTGCGCGACATGGTTTCCCCGTTGAGATTCTGGAGTTCCACGGCCATCATCACCGAGGCTTCGGTCCCGTTGGTGAGCACATAGTCGAATCCGAGCAGGGCTTCGTTTTCCCCGGACGGGGTGATCCCGGAAGTCAGGCTGACTCCGACCGACGAGTCGAACGGCTTGGCGGTGAAGATGTTGTATGCTGACGGGAGATATCCGGTGTAGCGGAGGAAGACCCGGTAGGCGGAGAAGTCGATGTCTGCCGCCTTCGGATTCTCGACCTCCGCTTTGCGCGTCTCCATCACCTTGGTGATGAAGTCTTCGAGGTCGGTGGAGATGAAGCGTACCTTGGCAAGAGGCCTCTCGAGCCTGACCGGCACGACCGTCCGTGCCCCGGACCTGCCCCGTGCGATGGAAGCCTCGGCCGTGCCTCGGAAAGCATCCTTGTAGTCGGTGCACTCGCGTTCGCTGCAGTCCAGACGTATGTCGGAGAAGTCATCTATGTCATAGAAAGCCCCCGTCCCGTCGGCTCCGGAAAAGTCGGCCCATACGGCGAAGAGGTACTTTCCCTCGGGGATGCTCAGCTTGAACTCCGCCTGTTTCTCGAACTGCGTCCCGCGCAGGAAAGTCTGGCTGTAGCGCGGCGTCTGCTCCGGCGAGCCGTCCGGCATGAGTCTGTATGCCTTGATGGTATAGCGTGCAAGCCGGTCTTTCCGCGGGCCCCCTTTGGTGCTGTATTCTATGGTCTTGTAATCCCCGAAGCCCGAGAGGTCGAGATCCAGGACGACGGTGACTCCGGCGGGCTCGCTGTCCGGCCACTCGTGTATGCTGCAAGCCGACAGGACAAACAGCGCCGAGACGAGTATAAGCGGGTATTTCAAAAACCTTCTCATCTCAGCGGGAATTTATAAGTGATTGAAATGCAGGCGTTGTCCAAGCCGAGCCATGTGGTGCTGCCGCTTCCTGCCCAGGCCCCGCCCGGCTCGTTGTAGAAACGGTCATAATCAATGGAGTAAACGCCCGCACCGAGCGAGAATTCGAGTTCCCAGCGCGAACCGCTCCCGAGAGGAATCCTGTAGCCCATGCCGAGCCCGCCTCCCATGAGAGGGGAACGCCCGTCCTTGTCCTGATAACGCCAGTCGCCGCCCGTGGCCACATTGAACCAGGCAAGGCCGAAGTGCGCCCCGGCGAAAAGCCCACGGACACGGGAAAAATTGTATCGCAGCTCCGGCTGGATGGCGAAATTGCGGAACTTTACGGTGCTGCTGAACCAGTCAAGAGCGGAGTAGTGTATAGGGAAATGCAGCGAGACAGGACCGAAGAGGTCAATCTCCGCAGCCACATTGCCGCTGAGCAGGAAGAGTTCCGGGATGTGGGTCTTGAGGCGGATAACTCTCCCGCCGCGTTGGGAGGAAAGGGGCTCGGCTTTCCCCTCCGGCTGTGAGAGATCCGGTGCGCACCGGAGCATGGCCGCATCTGTTGTCAGAGCCTGAGAAGCCGAAATCCAAGGAAGATCCGAAGCCCTTCTTTTGACGCTGACCCGGAAAGCCCTCTGGTCGGGTAAGTACTTAAGTTCTAGATATTTCCATGTTCTCCCCCCCCTATGCGCTTGAGAGCGGCTTCCTTGCCGCGCGCTCCGAGAGAGCTGGAGTCCATGATGGCGAGAGCCTCATCCCGTCCTGTGAAATCGCCGCCTGCCGCGACGGAATCAGAAATCTCCAGCCAACTGTGAGCCGTGGCGGAAGAAGAGGTGGGGGAGAGTCTGCCCCGGAGGAATTCCGTCATCGTGGCGAGACGGGCCTCGGCGAGACGGGTGTTGAGCTGCGAAGGGCCTTCGGGCGAGGCCCCGGCACTGAAATCCACGGCGACTATTTCCCAAAGTCCTGACTGCCTGTCTTCCTCTATGTCACGCAGAAAAGCCTCCAGACGCGCGCCATTCTCCCTGTACTCCGGTTCGTATACGGACGAACCGAGGCGGAAGTACACCACGTCGGATTTCTCAAGATTCTGCTGTGCACGGGCGCAGAGGGCGGTGGTCATCAATACCAAGATGGTCAAAATCCTCCTGCTTATCCCTGTCAGTCTATGTGAGGAGCTGTCAGTCATAAGACCTGATTGCTTGTTTTTCCAATTCCGGGTGCAAATTTTAATACTTTTTCCATAAAAAGCAAATAATTTATGGTTCATTTTAGTTCACGACATTCTTTCCGATAATTTTGTTAATTTTGTGAGAATTGTCAGGGAAGTAAAACCACAGCCTCCCTGAATTGAATAAAATGAAAGCCATAAATAAACTGATCCTCATCGCCCTGTCCGCCGCAGCGCTGGCCGGCTGCTCCCGCGACGCCGGGCTCGACAACTACAAGT
>CAKUYG010000161.1 GCA_934702165.1 uncultured Bacteroidales bacterium
ATGTACCCAAGAAACATCGCATCGGTATACGTTTTCCCTATCCGGTTTCCAGAGGTCTATATCAGTTGATTAGAGACTTTGACTTTTGCCGTGATCCCACTAAAGCGATTTTGAGGGTGGGGCGAGATTCCTATGGCTAAATGTCCATCCCGAAGCCGTCACCGGTTTTTAAGTATGGCGTCCCGTCATCAAGGTCGTAGCCCATATTGTCACCTAATTTCATCCCGAGACCGAAATCTCCATCCTCGTCAATGAATGTGTCAAGACATCTGTCATCGCTGTCGTTTAAGAAAAACTTGAACATAGTGCTTTTGCGTTTGTTGTGCTGCAAGCAAATATACAAAATGTAAGCAAATAGTACGAGCCGGGATTGCGACATATCAGCAAAAAATCTCACACCTGAACCGAAACTGGCCCGGTATCACCCGCGTAAACAGCCGGCAGATTTATCGCTAATGTCTCAGCCCTTACGTCAGCGGAGAGGCCTTGACCTCAGCTGTGACTCCTAATGCTTGCTGGAGAGTGTCCTGCGAGGTGGTCTTTTTGTCGAAAGCGAACCAGATGAAAGATGAATTCTCAGGAGAGTACATGTTCCCGACGTACTTCCTGAAATTGCGTTTCACGAAATCTTCCTTGTCACCTGCCGGAGTGACCTTAAAGAAATCATAACACTTGTTGTATAGTTGGATGAGGTCTTGGTGTATTGTTTCCCTGATCCTTGATTTGAAGGTGGAAGTCTCCTGATTCTCTATATATGCAGCAAGAAGAAAGAGGAAGTTGATGTCATAAGACTGCAGGATCAGCGTGTCGCGGTCGAAAGGTCGGTTTTTGAAATGCAAGCTGGGGTCAATAACTTGTTTGCTTTCTGCGAGTCTGTCCTCGGAGTAGCATGCGTGGCCGTCCGCCAAATCTTCCGGCATAATACGTCCTCTGATAAAGAAGTTTGGAGTAGGGTTATACCCCTCCGTCAAGGAGTCCCGGTACCGGATCTCGTTTATGATCTTACATTCATCAATTTCACGCTCATTCTCCGGCTTGTTGAATATGTTGATGTTTAATTGTATGATGTTTTTGGCATAAGTGAATTGTTTATAACGTGATTCGCCCATGACGTCTGAAGCATATGAATAGTATTTGCTGTCTCCGATGTAATATATCAGGCTATTGTCCACGAGTGACCTGTCCTTATAGATGTGGTCTATTTCTTTGCCATCTTCATTTTTCTTTAGGGCTGCAAACTCATCATCGCTGACAAGGCAGTCTACCATGTCCTCGAACACCCTGTCGAACTTGCCGGCAAGCAAAGCTTCTTCATGGCATTTTCCGGAGCGCATTGCCTCGGCTTTGTCAAAGAAGGCATAAAGGAGTTTCCACAGCAAGACAAGTTCGTCTTTGAAGTATTTGCGCCTGATGGATCGAAGCAACTTTGTCCCGCGGCCGGATTCAATCATCGACTCTATTTTCGATGGTTTTAGCAAATCGTAGTTGAGATTTGGATGAAGCGGGAAAAAGTACTTGTTCCTAAGGTATTCAAGTACTGAATAGAACAGGACGATCAACTCTTCATCGCAATTGATCGTTTTGCTTTTGTTACGGAATTCAGCGTAGGACGGTATGTTGTCCTGGATTATCGGCTGTACTTTGCTGATGGTTTTGCCCCAATGGATCTTGTTGTTGCCGCTGGCGTTGATTATGGATATGTATGTGAAAAGATCGGCGTGATCCTTGTGGAACGCTATAAGAGATAGGATGATGTCTAAAAGCGTCTGGTTATCATCGCCTTTATCTGACGAAACCCTGCGAATGTCTGCACGTCTGATTATTTCGCTCCGGGGATGGCGCTGAGAGTATCTGTCTATGGCTCTGTATATCCAGGTGGAAAGACCGAAAATGACCTTGGCAAGCCCATCCTTTTTGAGAGGATTGTGGTCAGCTGTGATATTCATCACATCCTCTATCTCGTACTTTCCGAATGCTATCTGAAACAAGTTCTCTTTTTTGTCAATCTTACCGCTTCCTTCGAACAAAAAAACTTTGGGGAGTATGAAAACAGCATCATTGATTTTTGGCGAGTAGATGTACCCGACATACGGCAGCACGCTATCGCTGCGGTCTCTTGATGTGAAGGCGTAGGAGTCCAACCCGAAACTCTCCAGAATTTCGGGACTATAAGACTGTCCTTCAAAAAGAATCCGCATAGTAAGTCTCAGACTTCTTCTACACCAAGATAGGACATGAAGCCCTGAAGCCGTCTGTCTGTCTCTTCATTTGTGGGGAATAGACTGTTGAATGTGAACTCAACATCTTTTTCGTCCTTAAAGAACGACCCGGACTTTTCGTATTCCTTGCAGACTTCACTCCAGAGGTAAAACATGATTTTGCTCTTGAATTCTTCTACATCTATGTCGCTCTTGATGAAGAAATTTCCAAGTTGCTTGTCTTCCGAGTCTGAAAGGTTGTGGATACGCTCGTTGACCTTGACAAGAAATGATGACCACTTGTAGGACTTGTCCCCGAGAGTGATCTTGAACTGCGAATCAGGGCAATCCGGGTCTATCGGAACATATTCCCAGGCCCAGCGCCGCTTGAACGCGCTGTCCATAGGGAATAAGGATTGGTCAGAGGTGTTCATGGTGGCGAGGATATTGAAGTTCGGCGGCAGACGTAGTTGGCCGTTGGTGATACTTTCAGGAGCATTTACCATAAGATACTGTTTCAGCGCTTCGTCTGCTTGTACAGGATATTCCGAATAACCGGTCTTGTCCCTGTCCAACAATTGAAACAGGTCACCGAATACCTGCGCACAGTTACCACGGTTGATTTCTTCAATCACCATGAAAACTGGCGTGGTCGAGTCGTTCCATGCGGAGATATATGCTTTGGTGAAAATTTGAGGCTCAAACTCATATCTGATCTTGTCTCCGTCCATAGAAGGTTTATAGCACCCAACGAATGTTGAGTAGTCGCAATCTGGGTGGAACGTAGTGCGGAAAACCCTGTCCTCAGGTATGTCCTTAAGAAGCTGCTTCACTTTATGCGATTTCCCAGTCCCTGGGGAACCGAAAAAGATGGTTTGCTTGGCAGGGGAGTCAATGTTGTCTGGGGCATTAGTGCTCAACTCCTTTATCGGAGGAAAGGTGTATTTTCCATCTCTCAGATTTCTCCACGCATTGATGCCTCCATGGAAGTATGCCTCACTTCCTGAATTAAAGCCTCCATCAATAAGAAGTTGTCCATATTGACCATCATAGAATTTTGTTATAGCTTCCCCGTGAGTGAAACCAAAAAACATGCAAAAATCGTTTTTTGATATCTTGCCATCGACGAAACCTTGATACCCTTCTCTGCAGGCATTTATTAATTCATCTTTTGAGGTGATTGTCTCTTTGAATGGGATCATATGTTAACCTATCATGTGTTCAATCAATAATTTTGCGCACTTTACATTTACCGCATTCCCAAACTGTCTATAAGCCTGTACCTTTTTTTTGTCAGGGATAAAACTTTCCGGGAAGCACTGAAGTCTAGCACATTCTCTTGGCGTAAGATATCGCTTGCGAGAACCGATGATGGAAGTCTGAACAATAGCGACAAGAGCTGGGAAGTAGGAGTTGGTTTTTACTCTTATTCCAGATGGACGGAGTTGAAATATCTGTTCCCAAATGTTTGGCTTTTCTGTTTGCCCGGCTTGCCATTCAAGTTTAGCTTTAGCTCCAAAAAACAATGGATTCTTTTTTGCTTTCATCAACCAGTTGTCAATATAATTTCGGTTATTAATATATAATTCATTGTTTTTCATTATGATATTCCGCTTCCAACAAGGATACTGAGATAGATCCTCGTTTGCATCTAAATCACCCAATCTGTCTGACCATATTGGAAATCCTGGTAATCTTTGAACTTTAAGGTTCTGCAAAAGTTCATTCCAAAGATCTATAAGAGCAATCATATCATTTGAAATTCTGTATTCTTCTATGTCCTTTATGCAATTATCATCTTCAAGAATAGAATCTATACAGCACGGCATAATGCTGGAATTATCAAATTGAAACGGTTTAATTGTGCCAATGTCTTTCCTGATGCACATTATGTATACTCGTTCTCTATGCTGCGGTATACCAATGTAGTGAGGACTGAAAATGACAGGATCAGGCAATAAATTGTAACCAAGGGAGGACAACTTATCGTGTATCACTTGCCATGTGTGTCCATGGTTGTGTGATGCAAGATTCCTTACATTTTCCAAGATTGCAAATTTTGGACGATGGTATTCCAAGATTCTGCAAACATCAAAGAACAGCGTTCCCTTTGTATCATCTTCAAAACCTAGCCTTTTCCCGGCTTTTGAGAATGACTGACAAGGGAAACCTGCACACAAAACATCAAAAGGCGCGATGGTCGTAGGATCAATTCCCCTTACATCTCCACGA
>CAKUYG010000162.1 GCA_934702165.1 uncultured Bacteroidales bacterium
TTGATGAGCTCATCTGAAATCCATGAGACGGCTGATCCGCACACCACGAGCATGACGTCATCACGTTTGGCGCACCAGCCGTTCCAGAAAGCCTCGAACGCGGTCACGAAACCGGACCGTGGTGTGTCCAGCCATGGAAGTTCATCGATGAATATCAGCTGCCTCCTGCCGTCGGCCCGGCTTTCAAGGAACTGCTCCAATTGGAAAAAAGCGTCCAGCCAGTTGTCGGGGGTGGCCTTCATGTCCGCTCCTGCCTTTATCATGGAATGGCAGAAGTTCTGCAACTGCATCTTCATCAGCTCCTTCCCCTCGATCTCCACAGGGGACAAGGCTGTGTGCGAGAAAACCATCCTGTCACGGAACAGTTCGTTGACGAGGAATGTCTTCCCGACGCGCCGCCTTCCGTACAGGACGACAAACTCAGAGCGGCCATCATTGTAAAGCCTTTCTAATTCAGATATTTCCTCCTTTCTTCCGATTATGTCCATGGGTGCTTATTTTTCTACAAAGATATAAAAAGTCTTATTTTAGAAAAATAGTTGGCGACTAATTTTCTAAAACTGACCAGTTGACCCATGTTTTAGAAAAATAAGGGTGTGGCGGAAAAATCGAGGGGGAGTGGCCGTCCGGCCGCTCCCCCTCTTTGAAAAGTGGTTGTATAGCAGTTGAGAAAGCTTCAAGTTACTTTACGTCCCACCAGATATGATGCTCGGCATCGTTGGTGCCGGCGAATGCGGCGCTGATGGCCGATTCGTAATTGGCCTTGTTGGAGGCAGAGATGGCCCCGGAATATTTCAGCCTGTAAGGTATGTGGCTGATTACGACCACAGCCGGGCCGACTTCTATTTTCGGCACATCCAGACGCCTCATGTCAGACCATGCTTCAACTCCGTCTGCCATGAATCCGGCCAGCCAGCGCTGGAATGCGATCTTCTCGAGCTTTTGGGCTGAAGTTCCACCGAAGGCGACTTTTTCGGAGGCGAGATATGCATCAGCGCCATCGGCGCCCCACTGTGTGAATGAAGCCTTTACACCTGCTTCATAGAGGGCTTTGGCATCGGCTGAGATCCATCCCCGCTCCGCTGCTTCCGCTGCCACGAGATTGACTCTTGCAGCAGTGATCAGCGGCAGTATGCCTTCGGCGGCGCTGAGGGTCTCGGCGAAGTAGCAGGCTTTGCCCTCATAGTCAGAGACATTCGGTATGCCCAGCGGAATTCCGATATAGGCTTTCGGGTCGGAAGGATCCCCGATCGGGTCAGATTTGCCGAATGGCACGAGGGAGAAGTACTTGAAAAGCCTCGGGTCATTGTATTCCTTGAGTGTCTCCACGAGATATTCATTCGGACAGAAGTTGCTGTTGTAGTTGACGCCGTTGGAGTACAGAGGTGACGGGGCGTTGGAGTCGAAATGATAGATCATCGAGTCGCTGTCGTCCATGATGCCCCCGTCGGCGTATGCCTGGGCGAAGCGGGCCTTGCCGACACTCTCGGCGACATCACTGAGCTTGATGGCCATGAGCATGCGCAGAGAGGCGTTGAGCTTCTTCCACTTGCTTATGTCCCCGTTGAAGATGATGTCGGCCGATGACAGGCTGCTGCTCTCGTCGAAGAGGGCGTAGGCTTCCTTGAGCTTATCGTCCAGATAGGTGTAGATGTCCTCCACGGAGTCGAAGGCGGGAGTGTAGTTGTCCTCTCCCGCTCCGAGGGCTTCCTTGACAGGAATCGGACCGAGAATATCGGCCAGGTGCATGTAGAAGTAGGCCTGTAGGGTCACTGCCGTGGCGATCTGGTTTGCGCTGCTCCCGAAGCGGGATACTGATGCCTTGCTCTTCGTGGCTTCATCGGAGTTGAGGTCGATGATGTACTTGAGGTTCTTGAGCGGGTACAGGTAGTAGGAGCTCGTGTCAAATTCGAGGATGTTGAGCTTTCCGTACTGGAGGGTGTTGCGCTCCGCCATGTAGCCGTTGTACATCTGAGTCCACGGGTTGTAATAGTAGCTGTTGAGGGTGAAGTTGTAGGTGTACTTGCACGCGTATGTGAAGAACATGTCGGTCTGGGCCTCGGAAGGCTTGTTCGGATTCTTGTTGATGTCGCCGAAGTCTCCTATGCCGCACCCTGTCAGAAGCGCTGCGCCTATGGCTGAAGTGGCCAAAAATGCTTTTATGTTTCTCATGATAAGATTCGTTTGAAATTGTTTGACAGCATCAGAATGTGAGTTTCAGGGTCATGCCGAATGCCCTTGTGGAAGGTGCCGCACCGCCTTCGATGAAGTTGGAGCCGAGCTCTGAAGGATCGATGTTCGGTGCTGCGGAATAAATCAGACAAGGGTTGGTGGCGACGAAGGAGACGCGGGCTGCGCTCAGGCCGACATCCAGTTTGCTCAGGAAACTCTTGGGCACATCGTAGGAGAGGGACACTTCCCTGAGTTTCACATAAGTACGGTCGAAGATCGTAGTCTCCCACACCTGACATGCGTAGTCCTGGAAATATTCGGCTGCAGGGACATAGGTGTCCACAGCGTTGCCGTCCTTGTCCACTCCGGTCATGTGGATACCGCCGCCGTTGGCGACCGGCTCACGGATGTTGACTCCCTTGTCGTTGACGGTGGCTGTGGTGGCCAGCAATCCTGAACCGTTGCCCCAGAGGTTGGTCCATGAGCATATCTGTCCGCCGACAGAGAAATCGAGCGATGCTGCGAGGCTGAAGCCCTTGTAGCGGAGTTTCGTGGAGAATCCTCCGGTGAAGTCCGGCTGATAGCAGCCGAGTTCCCTGTCCACATCGGTGTTGAATGCAGGACGTCCGTCCTCGTCGAAGATCAGGCGCCCCTGCTCGTCGCGCTCCCATGTGTTGCCCCGGATGATTCCCAGAGGACGGCCTTCTTCGGCCCAGAGGTAGATCCTGCTGTAGAAAGAAGTCCAGTACATCTGATAGGAAGATATGCCTTCGGTGAGGCGGACGAGGGTGTTGACGTTCTTTGCGAGGTTGAAATCGAGATCCCAGCTCAGATCCCTGGTGTCCAGTGCACGTGCGCCGACCATGAATTCCACGCCGCGGTTGCGTACAAGTCCTGCGTTGAGCTTGCGGGTTGAGTACCCGGACTCGGCAGCGGAGCTGGCGTTGATGATCTGGTTGTCGTTGTCGCGGTTGTAGAGGTTGATGTCCCCATAGAAGCGGTTGCCGAACATCTTCCACTCGGTTCCGACCTCATAAGAGGTGGAGATGGTAGGCTTGATGTTGTAGTTGACCTGGGTCGCGGCTTCGTACATGGTGGAGTTGGTGCCGTACTTCGTGCCGATGGTGTAGGTCGGATATATGTTGTATGCTCCCATGGATGAACCCAGCTGCGCCGCGCTTGCGCGGAGTTTCCACATGTTGAGCCAAGGGGCGGAGAACCAGTTGCTCGCGATCACGGACAGGGAAAGTCCGCCGTAGAGGTAGCTGTTGTTCTCAGGGGAGAGGGTGGATGACCAGTCGTTGCGCAGGGACCCGTCCACGAAGTAGGTGTCGTCCCAGCCGACGGTGGCGGTCCCGTAGATGCTGCGCTCCTTATAGTTGGTCTTGCTGTTGGTCACTATGGCGGTGGTGCCGGTGGACGCGCTCAGGTTGTAGAAGTCGTCGATGGACAGGTCGTAGCTGTCGTTGGTGTAGGCTTCGAGGATGTCATACTGGTAGTTCCTTGCCTCGGCGAAGGCTGCCGCCTCGACTGTGAGCTTGTCGTCCACGAAGCTGCCGTCCCAGGTCAGATGCCCCTGCACCGTGTCGTCCATGATGCCGCTCTGGGTCTGGCCGTAGTACGAGGTGAAGTTGATTGAGCCTGAAGGCCTCTTGGTCTCGCCGATGTAGTTGCGGAAGTTGGCGTTGTAGCGGACACCGGCCTTGATGTTGAACGGAAGCTTGACTGTGGCGTCAGCGGAGAACACGTTCCACTGGTAGGTGTCGTATGTGTTGTAGGCTTCGAAGAGGGCGTAAGGGTTGTCGTGGTAGTTTGCCCTGTTGTTGCTCAGGCTCTTGACGTTCCATGAGCGCCAGCTTCCGTCCGGGCGCTGCCAGTCTTTGTAGTCGGCCAGGTTGACGTTGGTCTGTCCCCACTGGGTGTACTCCTGGAGGACGGTGCGGTTGCCGTTGTATCCTGATGATGCCGGGTTGTGGTCGCGGCGGTAGGTATAGAGGTAATCGACGGAGACATCAACCCATGATGCGGGACTGTATTTCGCCTTGATGCTCAGGTTGCGGCGTACGGCGTCGGAGTTCGGCTGGATGCCGGTGCGCTGGTTGTTGGTGAATGACACTCTGGCGGAGAGATCCTTGTAGGATTTGGAGAACGCGATGTTGGTGACATTGGCTACTCCGGCGCGGTACAGGTCCCCGAGGTTGAGGTGGCTCTCCCAGGTGTCGGCGATGCCGTACTTGCTGCTGGTAGGGTCAACTG
>CAKUYG010000163.1 GCA_934702165.1 uncultured Bacteroidales bacterium
GACGGAAAGCAGGCCGCAGACGCGGCTGCAGGGCACACGCCACTGCCAGGTGGGAGCGGAATCGACGGAAAAGGCTCACACCTGGACGGAAAGCAGGCCGCAGAAGAAGAACGCCGCAGGCGGACTCCTCCAGCCGCCCCTAGACGGCTAAGGTGTCCATGGATATCATGAATGCATTGTTTTCCACCAGACTCTTGAGGAAAGCCCTCGTCGCCACTTTTATGTACTGGCCTTTGAGAAGATGGTACGAGCCGACCATCTCCGTCTCGTTGTGGTCTATCTCTATCGTGCAGAAGCCGGGGTTGTCCTTTACCGTGGCGGCGGAGAGGAAAGTTATCAGTTCCGTGCGGCTGACCAGATCCAGCAGCATGCTCAAGTCGTTGACCTCCAGCCTGACATCGAACCTGTAGCTCTGACCGAATAGCAGGCGGTCGAATTCGTTGCGCGCCTGGAGCCCGCGGGACGGAAGCGCCACCGGGTATTTCTCCAGATCCACCAGCCGGACACTGCCTCTTCCGGAGAGGGGATGGCCATGCCTGGCGACGACGCAGAGGTTGCTGTTGAAGAGGATATGGGATTCGATGTTGTCGAACATCCGGCTCGGCCGGTATGACAGCACCGTGTCCAGTTCTCCGTCTTCAAGCATCTTCATCAGTTCTTCCATTGAGCTGCATGTCAGCTTGATGGAGATGCCCGGGTGTTCTTTCATGAAATCTTCGATTGTCTTGCCGAGCAAGGGACAGAAAGTGTATGTGGCACCGATGTTTATCGTGCCTACAGACAACCCGGAGACATCCTTTATCCTCGCTATGCCGGACTGCACGTCCTCGGCGATATGCTTGGCATACGGTAGGAACTGCAAGCCGTAGTCGCTCAAGACGACGCTGTGGGAATCCCTGACGAAAAGTTCTGCACCAAGTTCATCTTCAAGCTGTCTGATCTGTTGGGAGACAGTGCTCTGCGAGATGCACAACTGCCGCGAAGCCTCTGAAAAACTTGAGGTTTCTGCGACCTGTAGAAAGTATCTTATCTGCCTGAGTTCCATTTCCTTGATTGTTTTGTCACTGAAAACGAGTATTTCGTGAATGCAAATATAGGAAGAGTTGCGCCTATCACCATACCGAGGATCGTTACAATAAATATGATTCCGTTGTATGTCAGCAGGTACATATAGTGCATGAACGCAGCCTCATCAGGAACCTGGATGCAGTAGACTATGGCTTGTACCGCCCTGTAGGCATACATTCCCGGGACCATAGGGAGCAGGGCAGGGAACGAGATGAACTCTGCCGGAGTCCTGATGTGCCCGGCCATCGGCAGAGATATCAGGCCGATGACACAGGAAGCGATGAAACTTGCGATGGCAAGATGCCAGCCGGCATAGTTCATCAGCAGAAAGCGTGTCATGTGTCCGCAGGCAGCAGCAAGGCAGCACCACGGCAGCACTCTGGGCGAAGGGTTGCTGATGGCAGCGAACCCCATGGCAGCTACGGCGGCGAAGAAACCGTCTTTCAGCAGAGACAGCAAAACACTTATCATACAAACTTTATATTGAGGATGACAAAGGCCAGGCACAGTCCGATGGAGAGGCAGACCGTGATGATGAACGCGTTGCGCATCCGGCTCAGGGACGAGAGATGATGCCCGTAGAGCATGTCGCTGATCCCGTTGGCGAACGGTATGCCGGGCACGCAGTACAGCACGCTGGTGGCCAGCGCCACTTCAGGCGTGCCGCTGATCCCGAGCACAAAGCCGGAGCAGGCGATGATCGCCGAGACGGTACATCCGGCGATGATCGCTATCCGATGGTCCACTCCGTATTTAGGCAGGATGGTCTTGAGGAAAAAGCCATCAAGAGTGGCCACAAACACGATGAGGACCGCGATCCAGTCGCCTCCGAACAGTTCGCAGAACGATGCGTTGGCGGCGCTGGCGAGCAGGGTGACAAGCCAAGGGCTCATCCTCTTGCGGGCCATGATGAGCCTGTATTTTTCCATGGCACTGCTGATTCCGAGACCCTCATCGTGGATTCCCCAACTGAGGGCGCTGAGGCGGGTGATGGTGTCGAAATTGATCTTGTCCTTGGGGATGGAGCGTGACATGGTGAAAGAGCCGCCACCGGCATCGGTAAGCGTCACAAGCACACAGGTCGGGGATACTGAGAAATCCGCGGTGCATTGCCAGCATGAGGCGATGCGCTGCAGATTCTTGTCAATCCTCATGGCGGTGGCGCCGCACGAATACAGCGTGGATGCGTAGAGGCAGAGGAATTCCCCTTTGTCTCTAAGCGAGTCCATGTCTTGCAACTGCCGCGTCTCCATCGTCTTTTACATTTTCCGGTCCGGCCATGGTCAGATCCAAGAAAGGGTCTCCTCCCGCACACGGGACGCCGTCCGGTGTGACTATGAGCTGCTCTGTCTGCTGCATAGGCTCAAGTCCGTTGAACGGCACTCCGCAAGGATCTATGCCGTCGCTTCCGTTGTGCCAGATGCAGTCCGGACTGCTTTTCGTGGCCTGTCTCTTCGTGCTTCTGTGCTCAAACAGCGAATCGAATATCATGGCTCCGACTGAAAGCAGCACGCAGGCTGCAACTATGGCGGCGGAACTCTCGCTGATCTGGTTTGTCAAAATCTCAAGTAACATGATTTCTATTCCTTTTTTCGGGCGGCAAAAGTAATATCACCAGGATGCTCGGCAAAGCTTCGCCTATAGTTTTTTTCGATAGGCATCATCTGCAATTTCACCGGCGACGAACAATTATTGAGGATTTTTACTAACTTGCGTTCCCGTATGAACCCTCTGGAATCACTTCAGGCCGGCGGCCTGTACTCACAAGACTGGGAGCACGATGCTTGCGGCGTCGGCCTGGTCGTCAACATCAACGGAACAAAGTATCACGACATCATCGAGAAAGGCCTTTCGGTCCTGGAGAACATGGCCCACCGCGGTGCCGAGGGCGGTGACCCGAATACGGGCGACGGTGCCGGTATAATGGTCCAGATTCCCCACGAGTTCATCCTGCTCCACGGCATCCCCGTACCGGAGAAAGGCCGGTACGGAGTCGGGATGGTCTTCTTCCCGAAAGACAAGGCCGATGCGGGGGCATTCCTGGAGATAATAAAGGAGTGCACCGAAGCCAATTCACTGAGCATAATGCATATACGCGAAGTGCCAGTCAACTCCGAAGTCCTCGGCAGCAAGGCAAGGGAGAGCGAGCCCGACATCCGGCAGCTCTTCATCGAAGGCTGCGACAACCAGGAAGAACTTGAAAACAAGCTCTACCTGATCCGCAAGGAAGCGGAGCGCCGGCTGGCAGGATCATCCATCAGGGACAAGAAGTCCTGCTACTTCGCCAGCCTCTCCACCAGGACCCTGATCTACAAGGGCATGCTGACATCCGGGCAGCTGCGGCACTATTTCACCGATCTCAGCGATAAATATTTCACCTCAGCGATCGCCCTTGTGCATTCGCGTTTCTCCACCAACACATTCCCGACATGGAGTCTGGCACAGCCGTTCCGCATGATCGGGCACAACGGGGAGATCAATACCATCCGCGGCAACAGGCTCTGGATCAAGGCACGAGAGAGCCTGCTCAAGACAGACAAACTCGGGAAGATCACCGAGAACATCAGCCCG
The DNA here is from genome assembly GCA_934702165.1 of uncultured Bacteroidales bacterium. Lineage (GTDB taxonomy): Bacteria > Bacteroidota > Bacteroidia > Bacteroidales > UBA932 > Cryptobacteroides. Next base: position 3,640 of record CAKUYG010000163.1, read on the forward strand.
ATCGTCGAACCGGGGATGAGCGACAGCGCCTCGTTCGACAATGTGCTGGAGTTCTTCACCCGCGCGGGATATTCGATTCCCCACGCCCTGGCCATGCTTGTCCCGGAAAGCTACAAGGAAGGCAACCCGTTGAGCCACAAGCTCAAGAGTTTCTACGAATACCACTCTATATTCATGGAACCATGGGACGGCCCGGCCACTATCATATTTTCCGACGGACGCTACGCCGGAGGGATGCTGGACCGCAACGGGCTGAGGCCGTGCCGGTATTTCGTCACCAAGGGAGGGATGCTGGTGATGGCTTCGGAAACGGGAGTCTGCGACGTTCCCCCGGAGGAGATCGCCTCCAAGGGCAGGCTGCGCCCCGGCAAGATAATGATGGTTGACACCCTCAAGGGAAAGATTCTCTGCGATGAGGAAATCAAGGCCGCGCTCAGCGATGCCCACCCCTATGCCGACTGGCTTCACAGCGGGCGCATAGTGCTCAAGGACATCCGCAGCGGCCGCAAGGTGGAACACGCGGTTCCTGATTACCAAAGGCTCCTCAAGGCATTCAACTACAGCAAGGAGGACATTGACCGCATCATCATCCCGATGACGGTGGACAGCGCGGAACCGCTGTATGCGATGGGGGATGACACACCGCTCTCCGTCCTCTCCGAGAAGCCGCAGCGCTTTTTCAACTACTTCAAGCAGAAGTTCGCCCAAGTCACCAACCCGCCGATCGACTCCATAAGGGAAAGCACCGTGATGTCCCTGACAAGCTACATCGGTGCC
>CAKUYG010000164.1 GCA_934702165.1 uncultured Bacteroidales bacterium
GGCCTGCACATCCTCTTCGACAAGGAGGATGTCAAGGATACCCTCGGTGAGGTCGTCTCAAAGGCCGGAAAGCGTCAGTTGCGCATCGCGGAGACGGAGAAGTACGCCCATGTGACCTTCTTCTTCAACGGAGGTCGTGAGGATCCGTTCCCGGGAGAGGACCGCATCCTGGTCAACTCTCCGAAGGTGGCGACCTACGATCTCCAGCCGGAGATGAGCGCTGTGGAGGTGACCGACAAGCTCTGCGCCGCCATACGCAGCGAGAAGGAGGATCTGATCGTGCTCAACTTCGCCAACGGCGACATGGTGGGCCATACCGGAGTGTACAGTGCCATCTGCAATGCGGTAGGCTGTGTGGACGGATGCGTGGAGACTGTCGTGACCTGCGCCCTTGCGCACGGCTATGCGGTGCTCCTCACAGCTGACCACGGCAACGCCGATTATGCTGTCAACGACGACGGCACCCCGAACACCGCCCACTCCCTCAATCCGGTACAGTTCATCGTGATAGGTGCAGGAGATGAGGTCAAGAGCGTCAAAGACGGGGCTCTGTGCAATGTCGCTCCGACAATCCTCAAACTTATGGGAATCCCTCAGCCTGAGGCGATGACCGCTGAACCGCTCATTTAGGGCTCATGTACAAGTTTGGACCTATACTGAAGACTTTGGTCTGGGGCACCGAGAGCTGGGTTCTCTCCGGTGTCCCGGGATCCGAGTCTGTTGTCGCGGACGGGCCTGACAAGGGACGCACGCTTTCAGACGTTTACGGGCCGGACTTCCCGCTGCTGATAAAGTTCATAGATGCCCGCAAGGACCTCAGCATACAGGTGCATCCCGGTGAAGAACTGGCGCAGAAGCGTCATGGGTGTCACGGCAAGACGGAGATGTGGTATGCCATCAGTGCCGCCCCGGGGGCGAGCCTCATCAGCGGATTCAGCAGGAACATATCTCCCGAGGAGTATGTGGAGCTTGTCAGCCGCGATGAGATTACATCCGTCCTCGCCAAGCACAGTGTGCAGCCGGGTGATGTCTTTTTCCTTCCGGCGGGACGCGTCCACGCTATAGGTGCAGGCTGTTATCTGGCTGAAATCCAGCAGACTTCCGACATCACTTACCGCATCTACGACTACAACCGCCCCGGGCTTGACGGCAAACCGCGGCAACTCCATACTCAGGAGGCCAAGGATGCCATTGACTACAAGGTCTATCCGGACTACAGGACGCACTATACTCCGGAGAAGGACAGCGAGGTGACCCTTGTGGACTGTCCTTATTTCAGGACCTGCCTGCTTGATCTTGACGAGCCGTTCAGCCGCGGCTTTGATGGGTGCAGCGACTTCGTGGCGCTCGTCTGCATGGAAGGCGGCTGCACTGTCAGGACAGAAGCTGAGGCGGTGGGGCTCAAAGCCGGGGAGGCTATCCTGCTCCTCCAGTCCGACGGAAAGTTTACGGTGGAGCCGCAATGCGGGGCCAAACTTCTCTCCGCGGAGAGATAATCAATTCAAAACAACTTCTCAATCTCAGTCATTATGGACAAGAAGAACAACAGAAGAAACAACAGAAGCAAGAACAGAAACAGAAAATCCCGCCCTGCCGGACGCAGGGTGTTCCCGCAGTGTACGGGGACGGTCCAGATGACCAGAGAAGGATTCATTTTCGTGATAGTGGACGGCGAGGAGGACGATGTCTTCGTCAAGGCTTCCAAGACCCGCCACGCCCTCAACGGGGACAAGGTCCGTGTGGCAGTGACCCGCGAGAAGGGCAAGGACTCCGACAAACGCCGCGAAGGCGAGGTCGTGGAGATCCTGGAGCGTTCCACAAAGCCGTTTGTGGGCATACTGCACACTGTCGGTGCACAGGCCTGGGTGCTGATGCAGAGCCGCTCCATGCCTTATGACATCCAGGTCGATGCGGAAGAGGCCTCACGCCTCGGTGCGCAGTCCGGGATGAAGGTGGCGGCAGTGGTGGACAAGTGGGAGCGCAAGTCCCCGTGCCCGTCCGGCCATATTGTGGATGTGCTCGGCGAGCCGGGCCAGAACGATACGGAGATGCACGCCATCCTGGCTGAATTCAACCTCCCGTACCGTTTCGAGCCGGAGGTGGAGAACGCCGCCGATGACATCTCCGAGAAGATTACGGCCGAGGATCTCAAGGGGCGCAAGGACTTCAGAGGAACGCTCACGTTCACCATCGACCCGAAAGATGCCAAGGACTTTGACGATGCTCTCTCATTTAAGAAACTGGACAACGGCAATTACGAGGTGGGCGTGCACATCGCAGATGTCTCCCACTATGTGAAGCCGGGTTCGCTTGTGGACAAGGAGGCCCGGGACCGCGGTACATCAGTCTATCTGGTGGACCGCACGGTGCCGATGCTCCCGGAGAAGCTCTGCAACAAGCTCTGCTCCCTTCGCCCGTATGAGGAGAAACTCACATTCTCCGCGGTATTCGAGATCAGCCCTCGTGCTGATGTCAAGTCCCGCTGGATTGGACGCACCGTCATCTGCTCCGACCGCCGCTTCACCTACGAGGAGGCCCAGGAGTATATAGAAGCTGACGGCAACCCTACGGGGGACGCCCTCGTGGAGGCTGTGCAGACCCTCAACAAGCTGGCGCTCAAGCTCAAGGCCAAAGCCCGCAGGGCCGGTGCCATAGACTTCGACCGCCCGGAGATGAAGGTCGAGGTGGACGAGCAGGGGCGCCCGATCAATGTTTACGAGAAGATAACAAAGGAGGCCAACTGGCTTGTGGAGCAGTTCATGCTTCTGGCCAACAGGACCGTGGCCGAGTTCGTGGCCACAGACGGCAAGATGAACGGCCTTGCACGCAAGAGTGCCAAGACTTTCGTCTACCGTATCCATGGTGAGCCTAACGAGCTGAAGATGGAGGGCCTTATGACTTTCGCCAAGGGCTTCGGCTACAAGATAGACAAGGACGCGCCGCTCACCGGACGCGGGGCTGCCAAGTCGCTGAGCGCCTTGCTCGACTCGGCCAAGGGCAAGCCGGAGCACGAGGCGATGGAGAATCTTGCTCTCCGTGCTATGGCCAAGGCCTGCTACAGTACCGACAATATCGGGCACTATGGCCTTGCCTACAAGTTCTACACGCATTTCACATCCCCTATCCGCCGTTACCCTGACCTCATGGTGCACAGGCTTCTGGCCATGTATCTGGCTGGATGGGAAAGCCAGAAGAAGGACTATTACGAGGCCGAGTGCAAGTATGCCTCCGAGCGTGAGGTGATCGCTGCCGATGCCGAGCGTACTTCGGTGAAATACAAGCTTGTCGAGTTCATGCAGGACAAGGTGGGCATGGAGTTCGAGGGTACGGTGTCTGGAGTTACGGAGTGGGGAATGTATGTGGAGATCGAGCCTACCAAGATCGAGGGGATGGTGCCGCTTCGTGAGATAAAGTACGATTTCTTCTATTATGATGAGCCGCGCTACCGTCTGGTGGGCAGACGCACCCACAAGGTCTATCGCCTTGGCGACAAGGTGATAATCAAGGTCAAGAACGCCAACCTCGACCAGAGGCTGCTCGACTACGAACTGATAGAAACAAAATAAGCCATGTCAAAGGATTCTTCACTTTTCGCTTTTGTGGCCGGAGTGGCCGCCGGAGCGCTGCTTGCCGCCTATGCCCGCACAGAGGAAGGCCGCAAGGCTAAAGAAGCTGTCAAATCTTATGTGAAGCAGGGGCTTGACAATCTCTGCGGAGGCCCTGCCGAGGAAGATCCGCAGGAGTGGGAAGAGCCGTCACCTGCTCCGGTTCCAGACGGGAAGTAGCCTATGGCGGGAGAGTTTTTTGACGGATTCGAGCAGCTGGCGCGTGACGCGAAACGCTATGCCGACCTGCGGGTGGACGAGTTCAAGCTCAAGGCTGTCCGCGGGCTTTCCACGGCCCTTGGGAGGCTGCTCTCGTTTCTTCTGATATTCGTGGTGCTCTCGATAGTGTTGGGGCTGTTTGCGTTTGCCCTTCTCCAGTGGCTCAATGCCCTGGTGGGGGCGCCGTGGGGCACTCTCATCGTGCTGGCGGTGTTCCTGGTGGCGCTTGTGGTACTGGTGGCGTGCCGTAAGAAGCTTTTCAGGGATATGTTCGTAAAGCTCTTCATCGATGTGTTCTATGATTCTGAGGACGATGGGAAAGCGCTCTGATATACGTAGCGGCGAGCAGCTGGATGCCGCCATCGCCGCCTCCCGCGCCGGACTTGCTGCGCAGCGCCGCGCTCTTGAGGCGAGTTATGCCTCTCTCAAGAGCCGCCTTTCGCCTGTAGGCACGGCCGCCGGCTTTCTGGAGAAGAGCAAGAACGTCATCGCCTGGTCCACCGCCCTGCTCTCCCTGCTCCGCACCCTCCGCCGCCGGAGGAAGT
>CAKUYG010000165.1 GCA_934702165.1 uncultured Bacteroidales bacterium
ACGCTACCCACATTGCCAAGGAGCTCGGCCTCGGCGGACGTACCAACACCATTTTGCAGGCCGCATTCTTTGCTCTTTCGAAGATTATTCCCGCTGCAAAGGCCGTTGATCTTATGAAGGCCGCCGCCACCAAGTCCTATGGCAAGAAGGGCGAAAAGGTCGTTGCCATGAACCACGCCGCTATCGAGCGCGGTATAAACGGCTTTAAAAAGATCGACGTTCCTGCCGATTGGGCCAAGGCCGAGGACGCTCCCAAGGCGGCCAAGACCTTCGAGGGCAGCGAGGAACTCAAAGAGTACGCCGAGAAGATCCTTGAGCCCATCAACGCCCAGCGCGGAGACAAGCTCCCCGTTTCGGCCTTTATCGGCCGCGAGGACGGTACCTTCCCGCTCGGCTCCTCCGCTCTTGAAAAGAGGGGTATTGCAGTCGACGTTCCCGAATGGAACAGCGAAAACTGCATTCAGTGCAACTTCTGCTCCTTTGTTTGTCCGCATGCCGTTATTCGTCCGGTCGCGATGAACGAGGCAGAGGCCGCAAAGGCTCCTGCCGGAATGAAGACCCTGGATATGACCGGCGTACCCGGAATGAAGTTTGCCATCACCGTATCGGCGCTTGACTGTACCGGATGCGGCGTGTGCGCCAATGTTTGCCCGGGCAAAAAGGGTGCAAAGGCTCTTACAATGCAGCCGCTTGATACCCAGATTCCCCGTCAGCAGGAATTTGCTTACGGACTTGATCTTTCTGACAAGCCCGAGGTTGCCGCTAAATTCAAGCCCGAATCGGTCAAGGGCAGCCAGTTCAAACAGCCGCTGCTTGAGTTCTCGGGTGCCTGCGCCGGATGCGGCGAGACCCCCTATGCCAAGCTTGCTACTCAGCTCTTCGGCGACAAGATGTATATAGCCAACGCTACCGGCTGCTCCTCCATTTGGGGCGGTTCGTCACCCTCCACTCCGTACACCGTCAACAAGAAGGGTCACGGTCCCGCATGGCAGAACTCGCTGTTTGAGGATAACGCCGAGTTCGGCTTCGGTATGCTGCTTGCCAACAAGACCCTCCGCGAGCGTCTTGCAAACAATGCGAAGAACCGTGCAATCGTTATAGACACTAACAAGAAGTACTTCTAATTCATCGACAGCATTTTCAAGGAGAAGCGCGCGGGTATTATCTTATAGTGCCCTCTGCAGCACCAACGCCAAGTGCCAACACTAAAACTCGCCTAGCATCCAAGTCAACAGGTACGCCTCCGACCAATTGCGTCTTGTAGCATAAAAAAGTAGCCACTGACATCGACATGCAAGTCAGTGGCCATTATTTCGCACCTACGACGCGTTACTGACAGCCAGTTGCGTTCCAGTTGCACGGAAGCAGCATTTCCGGCTCTTTCTCTGTGGGGAGTCTTCTCAGGACGTCTTCCAGCCAGTCTCGCGTGTCGACTTTTGCGGCCTTGCAGCTGGCGAAGAGGGAATAGACGATGGCCGCCCTGACAGCGGCGTCGTGGTTGCCGCAGAAGAGATAGTTCTTGCGGCCTATGGCCAGAGGCCTGATGGCGTTCTCCACTCCATTGTTGTCGATATGGTATCGGCCGTCAAGGACATACCGGCTCAGTCTCGGAAGAAGGGTGTAGGTGTAGACCAGGGCGCGGCCCGTCCTTGATTTGGGAGCGACGCTGTCGGACACGGAGTCCATCCATCTCTCGAAAGCCTGGATGATGGGATACGCCTCTCTCTGACGGCGTTCCCTTATGGCTTCGGCTTCCAGTCCGGCTTCCTTCATCTCCCGCTCCATGTCATACAGTCTGCCAATATACACAAGAGCTTCGCTCGCATGCCTCTTGTCCTCGTCGAGCGCCTCGACAAATTTGCGTCTCGCATGGGCCCAGCAGCCGATCATCATCTTGCCGGGAGCTCCCTCAAAGGATTCGTACACCTCATATCCGTCGGTCTGCACGGCGCCACGATATCCTCCGATCAGCTTGCGGGCGGTCTCGCCGCTTCTGGAGCCCATGTCATAGTGGAAATACGTGCTTCCGCCGACGGCATCCCTCACCGCCCACATATATCCCTTTACGGCGCGGTGCCTCTCGTTGTCTATCACAGGCAACGTGCTTTCGTCCACTTGTATGTAGTCTTTCGACATGATCTGTTCCCGCAGTTTGTCATACAGCGGACGCAGCCTTGAGCATACCGCGACGAACCAGTCATTTATGGTCGCGTCGCTCAGCGCCACTCCCAGCTCCTTGTATTTCTGTATCTGCCGGTAGAATGGCAGATGGTATGTGTATTTGTTTATCAATATGTCTGCCAGAAGGCTCTCGGAAGCCATTCCCTTGGGGATCGCCGTCTCCGGAAGCGGGGCGATGATGAATGTCTGCCTGTCGGGATCCTCTGTCTGGAGGCTGGACTTGAGGACGAACTTGTGCCTGACGACACGGCTGATGTACATCTTGGCCGGCCTGATGGCAAGCGTGTCGGTATTCTCGACACCGATCTCGACATAGTCGGGATTGTCCCGCATTCCGTCAGGATAGATGTCGGCGGCAATGACAACGGGAAGTTCGGACGACATTACAGGCTTGCGGACTTCCCGCCTGTGTGCCTTCACTTCTATGGCCCTGGCATTGGCCTCCTCCATTTTCTTCACCTCGGCATCCAGCGCGGCCTGCTCCTCTTCCGGGAGATGTCCATCAAAAAGTGACGGCTCATGGACAGGCGGATCCAACGGAAGGCGCTTCTCGCTCATCTTTCCGAAGAGCCTCTTGCGGAACCACGCCATCATCGACTGGAGAGAAGACACCGTGTTCTCAAGCTCGGCCTTTCTTGCAGACAGCTCCGCGTTCTCTTCCGCCAGCTCTTTCAGCCGGGCGGTGAGCCTCCTGTTCTCTTCGAGAAGAGCCTGTATATCCTTGATTTCCATGATATGAAGGTACGAAAAATCGGCCACATATGCAAGAGTGCGGCCGATTTTTCACTGCTTTTTTGAAAGCCCCCTTCCTGTTCTAGAGGCTCTTTGCCAGCATCCTCATCCGCCGCACATACGGACTGTCAATGGCGGATCTTATCATCCCGACAAGGCTGTCATAGGCGACTTCCGAAGACAGGGCGTTCCCGTCACTTATGACGGGCAGCCTTATTCTCCCCATGTCCAGACGCAGCGAGTAAATCACAAGCCCCGCCTCCTCTTTTCGCAGCAGCTTCACCATATTCCTTGAGGCATTGGCAAAGATGTAGACGTCTCCGTTGCGCAGTGCCGCGCCCATGTTGTTGGTCACGATCCCGCTCAATCCATTGAAACCCTTGCGCATGTCCACCGGCCGGCTGTATAGCCAGTATCGGATCTGGCCGTCCAGACTAAACATTGCCGACGGACATTATCTCACGCAGGTGCTCTGCTGTCATGCTGCCCTGGATGCGCATTGAAACACCCGATGATGTGCGGAACTCGATCGTGAGGTGGCTTTCTTGCCGGTGGCCTTGAGTTGGAACCATACCCTTGACGCCAGGTCTGGCCGGGGGCAGCATCGCCCCGGACACGAATTCGCCGCCGGGCGTCAACTGAACAAAGCCGGCAGGTGAGAGTGACTGTTCGTCCTCTTCCCTATAACGCCGTTTATAACGGTAATATGCCCATCTGTGAACTTCGGGATGGGTGTTGAAGTACGATTCCATGCTCATGCCATGCTCCTCGCAGTGCCGGTCTATCGACAGGATTTCTTCTCGTGTCATCATTAGTTTTCCTTTTTTGCAAAAGTAGCCAGGATCTCTCCCGGCTACAATATGCTTTTCATCGGAGGCTTACGTCAACAGCAAGCGAGCCGAAGTGAGAAATCACTAACATGATGAGTAGACATCTTTGAGGGTAATTGGGCTTAAGCCGACTTCGGCCACGCCTTATTCACCTGCTCACTCACCGCTTCTGACGTTAATACTGATGAACGGTGCATACATAAGCAGTCTCCTTGGCAAGTTCCTTGGAACAGGAACGATATCGTGTTCGAGAGACTGACGGATATACACAACCATAGCAGGCTTCTCTTTTCGCATTGACACCAAGAGAGGAAAAGTCTACCATCATCTTCTCCGTAAAATTCGGGCACAAAAACGAAAATGCGGCAGGTGATCTATGTATGTATCATCCCGTCATCATAGCGCAGAAGTATGTTGCTGCGCCAATCATTGAGATGTCTGGATTGCTCATCGGCTCGTATATGGATTCGCTCAATGCGGACCTTTCACTGGCAGGAGACAAGAAGATTATGACGGCTCACGCGTTTCCTCTTCATTAATTTTAACGAGCCTTAATTCTGGATATATGTGACCGGCACGATTAATCATACTGCCATAAACTTGAACCTTAACTC
>CAKUYG010000166.1 GCA_934702165.1 uncultured Bacteroidales bacterium
GCTTTCCAGTCGAAAGATGTCCGGTATGTGGCTGTGCCGGAGTAATATTTCACTGCCGGATCAGCGCTTTCTGTCCAGTCTTTAAGGCCTGTCATGACTACAGGTTCAGATGGGCCGCCCTTTTTCGGGTCGAATGACACTTCCCAAACTCCATCAAGTTTCGTGGTGTTCCTGCCTGTTGAGGAGAAGGCCGCTCCCGCCTGAAGCGGAGTGTCAGCAGCAACGAGGAACATGGACTGGTCTGACTCAAGCTTTAGTGTGAAAGCCGTGCTGTCCGCAATCATGTATGCACTCCCGTCCAGAGGGTCGAGCGCATACACACGGCCATAGCCGCTGCGAAGCCGAATTTCCTGATGGAACGCCGATCCGCTGTGGTTGTAGATGAAATAGACGTCAGCATCATCCAGCCGCCTGTGGCTGAAGCGTACGCAGTCGTCTGTCTTGCGGGCGCTCCGCAGACGTATGTCCGGCTCGAACGGTGGCCGGACTTCATCCATTACCGAGGTGGCGAAATGCACAGGCAGGCCTTCCGAAGCCCATATGTCAAGTCTGGAACGCTGCTCGTCAGAAAGCTGGACATTCCTCTGTACTACAAGCATCCTGTAGTTCATGCCGCCGGGGAGTACAAGTTCGCCACCCGATACCCGCGCATTCCGGAGCGCGTCCCAGCCGCTGACTTCGAAGTTGTAGCCTTCCGGGATGATGGGTAGCAGGTGCGCGAGTGTCTTGACTGGCGGGTCGTCACCTATATATACAAGGACATCCACCACCGGTTCGCCTTTGCGCAGCATTCCGGCACAGCGGGCCTGGTAATCCCAGAACGGACGGCTGTAGGGCCAGATCGTGTTGTTGCGGTTGAGGCAGTACTGCCTGCCGTTGGCCACATTGCCCGGGATGATGTCCGTCCGGGGCTGGTAGGCCGAGGCGCAGACGACGAACTCGTTGATGTTGACTGAGTAAGCGAAGTCGGCGAGTTGCTTGAGCCTGGCGGGGGAGTCGCTGTATTTGGCATCTGTGAAAGCCTCTCCGGAGGCGATGGGCTTGCCGTACAGGTGCGCTGCGGAGGCGCAGTCGAGGATGTCGTAGCTGCCGTGTATGTCCCGGGCCCAGAATTCGCCTTGCGGTTTGCCTACAGCCCGCTTGGCCGATATGTTGTCGGCTCCGAGGCTCAGGCCGTTGCCTGTGGCCTGGGCTGTGAACTGCACTCCGGCATCCCGGCACAGGCTGTCGAATGTGCCGTAGTACTCATCCGTTATGGCATCGGCTATGGTGCGCCGAAGATCTGAGAGGAACTGCTCCGTGCTGGCGTTGTCTCCGACCACATATCCCCTCATCGCCGGAAGGAAAGGGGTGATGTCGTAGCCGTTGTGCTTGAGGAAAATCTCCTTGAAGCGTGGTGTCCAGTTCTGCGGCCCGGCCTCGTGGCTGTCCATCGTGACCCCGAGAGGCTTGAGGCCATATCTGGAGAGGGTGTCGACGATGCGTCCGGGGTATGATTTCCAGTGCAGGACCGCTGCCTCGGCGGACATTTTGTCGCACTCCGGCCCGGAGAGGTTCTTGCGTCCGTGCTTGATTCTGCCCCCGGTAGATTCTGCAGCTGCCCGCAAGATGATCCAGAGCCCTCTTGGTGCCTTCCATTCGAGGGAGCCGTCTTCCCGCATGAGACTGGTGAGGTCGATAATCCTTTCCGGGTCTATAGCGCCCCCGGCATATTCCGGGGTGCTGCCGGCATCGTGGAACTCCGAGAAAAAATTGGCCTTCTCCTGCCAGCGGTCGGTTCGTCCCCCGGATGAGAGGACTGCCGCCTTGATCCCGGAAGCTCCTGAAATCCTGAAGTGCCTGGCGGTGACGGGGCTGAATGCAATGGTCCGTTCAGCCAGTCCTGATCCGCCTCCCGGGGTAGGGAGTATGCATACGCTGCGGTAATTGACCCCGTCGTCGGAACATTCAAGCACGCCTGCAGGTCCTGGATCCACATAGGCCATGCCGTAGAAGTTCTCTGATGGTCCTGCCGGGTACTGCATGGCGCCGTTACGGGACTTGCGGGCTTTGGATGCGTTGTAGGTGATGCTCCTTGCCGTGAACGGCTTGCCGTCATATTCCAGGGTGCCGCCCATGTCCCTGCTGTCCAGATATTCAGCCTCCATAGGAAATGCAAGCACCGCCACATCCTTGAACCAGCCCTTGGCGTTCGGACGTGGCAGCGTGAGCCTCACTGTTCGGCCTCCTTTGACTGTAGTCTCCGAGGAGCATAGACGCTGCATGCTGTATTCTTCTGTGATCCAGGGGCCTCCTGCCACGTAGCCGTTGGAGATGTTGATTTCGAAAGATAGGCCGAGCCTGTGGGCTTCGGAGGCGGAAAACTTCAGGGCCTCCCACCATTCGGGGCTGAACGCCTCGGCCGCGCCGTCACCGCTGCCGTGCACCTGGTCGTAGTAGACGACTCCGCCGATTCCTGCCTGACTGTAGGCCTCAAGGTCTGCTGTGATGCCTTCAAGTGTGGTGGGCGTTTCTCCATGAAACCACCAGACTTTAGTTCTTGTCGAGTCTTGCGGATTGCGGAACTCTTCCAACGTCTGGATTATGCCGGTCTGGGCACTGGCCTGCACCAATGTTGCGGCACAAAGGATTGCGGCGGTCAGTATCTTATTCATCTGACTGGCTTGGAATCCTCCCCGAAGCGGTCCCAGGTGATGCCGGAGGTCTTCAGGTCACGGACGTTGACGATGTTGTTGATGAACTTGGTGACTGTCCCGACATGGATGTTTTCGAGCGTCACGCCCTGCACCGGATCGCGGCTGTCGCCTTTGATCTCAAAAATGGCATCCGCCCGGGCGCATTCGGCTCCGCGCAGGGTGATGTTGCGGATGCGGGTTATGGATGTCTCGAAAGTCGGGACTATTGTTCTCCACTGGTACATCACGTCTGTGTCTATCTCGAAGGCGCGCTGCATGCTGGTGGCGGACACGTTTTCCATCGTGATGTTCTCGATGAACCCGCCCCTGCGGTGGTTGGTCTTGAGGTAGAACATTCTCAGCAGCGAATCGGAGGCGTGGCAGTCGTGCATGTACACGTCCCTCACACCTCCCGACATCTCGCTTCCGATTCCCATAAGGCAGTGGCCCTGGATTACCTCGCAGTTGCGTATGACTATTTTCTCAGTCGGTGTGGCGAGCCTCCAGGCGTCCTGGTTGCGGCCGGCCTTGAGCACCACCGCATCGTCTCCCTGGTCGAAGCGGCAGTTCTCGACTACGGCGTGTGATGTCATCTCGATGTCGATCCCGTCGTTGTTGTGACCATGGGCGTAGACGTCAAGTCCGTGCACCCAGGCATCGCGGCAGAGGTAGAGGTGGATCGTCCAGAACGGGCTTTCACGTATGCAGAAGTCTTCAAGCCTGACATTGGTGCAGCGGTTGAACTGTATCAGGTGCGGGCGCATGTGTGCCCCGCCCTCCTCCATTCTGCGGTGTTCCACCGGTACGCCTGTAGAACACATGGCATATAGCTGTCTGGTGGCCTGGATATGCGCTTCCGGACGGGAGAACCAGGTCCTCCAGAATTCCATCTTCGGGGCTATTGTTCCCGGGCCGGCAATGCCCACGTTTTCGCATTCATACGCATATATGAGAGGGGAATAATTCATGCATTCTGTTCCTTCCCAGGAGGTCTTGACAGCCGGAAGGTAGAGCTGCGGATCGTCCTCGAAGACGAGACGGGAGCCTTCGCTCAGATACAGAAGGCAGCCGCTGCTGAAATGGACAGGTCCGGTGAGCCACTCTCCTTCGGGGACGACAACCCTGCCTCCTCCGGCCTTGTTGCAGGCCTGCATGGCTTTACTGAAAGCTTCGGTGGTTGACTTGACATTGCCCTGACGGGCGCCGTAGCGGGTGATTGGGAATTCTTTGGCCGGGAATTCGTGCATCTTCAGCGGCTCGAAGCCAAACGGGGCTTCAGGGGCTTCCACGATGGTCTGCGCATGCAGGGCCAGTGAGGCTGAAAGCGCAAGCAGTGCGGCAAGGAGCCGCTTGGGGAGGATGGTTTTCATCGGTTATCTGTTTGAGTGTGTATGTAGTCTTTGAGCTCCGCCCAGTGCAGGTGGAGGATGCCGTCAGGCTTGGGATCCGTACCGTCTGGGATGAGGTGGACGAACTGCATGCCGCAGCCGATGGCGCCTGCCCCGTCGGTGTCGGTGCGGTCCCCGATCATAAGCGCATCTCCAGGCTTGACTCCGAGAGTGTCGCAGACTTTGAGGAAAGACTCCCGGCATGGTTTGAGACCCCCGAGTGAAGCAGCGTCATAGAGTCCGTCGAAGAGTCCGGGGTCGATGCCGAGGGCAACAAGTTTTTCGCGCACAT
>CAKUYG010000167.1 GCA_934702165.1 uncultured Bacteroidales bacterium
GACCGAAGGTTCGACTGCCATAGCCCTGGCAATGCAGAGACGTTGTTGTTGACCCCCGGAGAGGTCGTAAGCAGACTTTTTCAGCTTGTCCTTCACCTCATCCCAAAGAGCTGCGCCGCGGAGAGCCTCCTCTACTTTGTCATCGATCAGTTTGCGGTCATGTATACCATTGACTCTCAGGCCATAGGCCACGTTCTCGTATATGCTTTTCGGGAAAGGGTTCGGGCGCTGGAACACCATGCCCACGTTGCGCCGAAGCGCATCCACATCTATGTTCTTGTCATATATGTCATTGCCGTCCATGAGCACCTGGCCCTCGAGATGCGTGTCCGGGATAAGGTCGTTCATCCTGTTGAACAGTCGGAGGAAAGTGGATTTTCCGCAACCGGAAGGGCCTATGAAAGCCACCACCTCGCCTTTCGGGATGTCGATGCTGATATTTTTCAATGCGTGGAACTTGCCGTAATAGAAGTTCACATCGCGGGTTACTATCTTGTTTTCCATTTAAGAACGTTTTTCAAAATGTCTGCGTATCGCCCCGGCTGTAAGGTTCATCAGCAGGACGATCACTATCAGCACAAAAGCAGTGCCGTATGCTATAGGGAGTTGCGCATCGATGTCCGTGCCGCTCGTGGCCACGACATACAGGTGATAAGGCAGGGCCATGCACTGGTCGAAGATGCTGTGCGGGAGCTTCGGAAGGAAGTACGCGGCGCAGGTGAAAAGGATAGGTGCAGTCTCACCTGAGACGCGTCCGAGAGAAAGAATCAGACCGGTCATCACACGCGGCATCGACATGGGGAGAAGGACTTTCCAGATGGTCTGGAACTTGGTGGCCCCGAGAGCCATGGAGCCTTCGCGGAAACTGTCCGGTATACTTTTGAATGCCTCCTCGGTAGTACGGATCACTATCGGCAGGGCGAGCAGCCCCAAGGTCAGGGAGCCGGCCAGAATGCTGTCCCCGAAACCGAGCCGGTTCACGAAGAACGCCATCCCGAACAGGCCGAAAACTATTGACGGGATACCGGAAAGATTATTGGTCATCATCCTTATGAAATTGACCAGAGCGCCCTTGGGGGCATACTCGTTCATATATATACCGCTTATGACCCCCACCGGAAAAGCGAACAGCGCACTGCCCAGCATGAGGCATAGAGTGCCCACAATCGCAGGCATGATGCCGCCGCCGGTCATGCCGTCGGTCGGTGCCTCGGTGAGAAAAGACCAGCTGATCGCTCCCGCCCCCTTGACCAGGATGAAGCCAAGGATAAGGAAGAGAATCGCGACAACAAGCACGCTCAAGAGTCTGAAGCAGCCGAAGACAACTGCCTGGATGCGGCGACGCCGTACGGAGCAGGATTTATCGAATTTGACCATTTCAACGCCCCTTGTTTTTGTTGCGTATGGAGACGAGCTCCACACAAGAATTGATTATCAACGTTATGAAGAACAATATCACACCAAGCAGGAAGAGCGACTCATAATGTGCCCCTCCCGCCGGAGCCTCCCCAAGCTCGGCTGCGATGGTGGCCGGGATGGTGCGGAGGGGATCAAGGATGCTGTGAGGTACCACGGCGGCATTGCCTGTGACCATAAGAACCGCCATGGTCCCCCCCACCGCACGCCCGATCCCGAGAACGGCGGCGGATGTGATACCGGAGATGGAATATGGAATCACGACCTTGAATATGGTCTGGAGCCTGGTCGCACCCAGAGCGAGGCTGGCTTCCCGCATCGCGCGCGGACAACTGCGCAGCGCATCCTCCGAGACGGTTATGATGGTCGGCAGGGCCATTATGGCAAGAACGATGCTGCCGGCCAGGCCGGATTCGCCGACAGGCAGGTTGAAGGTACGCTGAAGCAAAGGGACTATCACTGTCAGACCGAAAAAGCCATAGACCACTGACGGGATGCCGCCCAGAAGTTCGATGACCGGCTTGAGCAGTTTGCGTATCCCCTCCGGGGCGCATTCAGCCATGTAGATTGATACTGCCAGACCGAACGGAAGAGCGATCAGGATGGCGAAAAGGCTCACCCAAAGCGTGCCGGCGACAAGGGGCAGGATGCCGAACACCGGAGCCGGAGTGGCAGTAGGATACCATTCGTCTCCGAGGAACACATCCTTGGCGCTGATCGTACCTTCCGACATTACGGATATGCCTTCCGCACCATCCAGAAGTGAAGACGGGAGAAAGGCCACGATGCCGGGATTTGCGGAAACCTGACGGGCTATGCACGCAGCTGCATGTTCATACTGGGAGCCCAGTTCCTCTGTGCTATAGAGTTTCTCAAGATCCGAGAGCCGCAATATGACTATCTGCTCGTCCGCTCCGCCGAACTCCTTCCAGTTGGTGACATCTTCGTCAAATATCAGCTTGAGCTGCATGGCATTGAGTCCGGACACGGTATTTGACGGATTGACAACGACCGAGTAGCCGTCCTCCACCACATTCTTGCGGAAAAGGCCGGCGGCTTCCCCGAAGAGGAAAATGATTATCAGCAGTATCACGACGCTCGTCGTGAAACCTCCGACGGTGAAAATCCACCTTGCGACTTTGTCGATTATTCTTTTCATCTTGGAATGAATCCTATTTCAAGCATTTTGTCCCGGGCCTGCGGAGTGGCAATGAACTCCAGAAACGGAGCGACCGATGCCTCCGAAGCCCTGTCATAGTAATAATACAGGGGGCGGACCACAGGATATGTGCCGTCCATGGCTGTCTGCACGGAAGGAGCGGCGAAGTGCTCCCCTCCGTCATAGGAGACGGACAGGGGCTTGACATACTTGTTGAGATAGGCCAGACCGACATAGCCTATGGCCCCGCGCGTCTGACGTACGGACTGGATCACCGCCCCGGTGGCAGGCATTGACAGGACACCTGCCGCATAATTCTTGTCATGCAGGACACTTTCCTTGAAAAACTCGTAGGTGCCTGATGATGTCTCCCTGGAATATACTATGATCTTCAGATCTGGTCCGCCCACATCTTTCCAATTCTTGATGCGCCCGCGGAAGATCTGTTCCAGCTGTTCCCTTGTCAGCTCGTTGACCGGGTTGGAAGGGTTCACTATCACAGCAAGGGCGTCCCAGGCCACAATGGCCTCTTCGAGTTCGCGCCCGGCTTTCTTCATCTTCAACTTTTCCGTGAACTTGATGCTGCGGGACGCCATCGCGATGTCAGTCGTCCCCTCCAGAAGGGCGGAGATCCCCACCCCGCTGCCTCCGCCTGTCACTGTCACTGTGGCCTGCGGAACACTATCCATGTACATCTCCGAAAGGGCCTGTGTGAGAGGCAGAAGCGTATCGCTGCCCTTGATCCTCTGACCCGCTGAAGGGTGTGCGCAGGCAAGGGCCGCCGCAACTGCAAAAATCAATTTGAGTTTCTTCATTACGTAAGCAAATGTAAGCGACAAGTTTAAACTTAAGGTTACACCGATGTTACATTTTTATTAAAATTGCTGTTCCATGCCTCCGCAAAGCCGTCGCCACAGCACAGGTCCCGCCCGCCTGGTACGGGAAACCCCGCGATTGCCGTACCGATCATCATTTATGCTATTTTTGTACGGCAATCACGGGTATTGCCGTACAAATAGACCACTCCCCTAACACACCACAATAACAAAAGCGGATCTATATAACTCTTAAAAGGCATTATATGAATTATGGTTACATCAGGGTCAGCAGCGACAAACAGACAGTCGAGAACCAAAGATTTGAGATCAACAATTTCTGCGCCCGAGAATCAATGAGCATTGACGGATGGATAGAAGAGACCATCAGTGGGACCAAGAATTACAGCAAACGGGAACTTGGAAAACTCTTGAACAGGGTGCAAAAGGATGACCTGATTATCTGCGCCGAATTGTCCCGGCTGGGACGCAATCTATTTATGATTATGGAAATCCTGAATATCTGCATGACGAAGGAATGCCGGGTATGGACAATAAAGGATAATTATCGACTTGGTGAAGACATTCAGAGCAAAGTACTTGCCTTTGCTTTTGGCCTCTCTGCGGAGATTGAGCGCAACTTGATAAGCCAACGAACAAAAGAGGCACTGGCACGCAAGAAGGCCGAAGGCATAGTCTTGGGACGGCCAGCAGGGAAAAAGACACCTGTGGAAAAGTTGAAATTATATGGGAGGAGGAGGTTGATTTCAGAATTGTTGTCAATTGGTATGTCACGTAGGAAGATAGCCAAAATCTGCAAAGTAGATAGGAATACACTCGCTCGTTTTATCAAATTGATGGAAGAATAATGAGCGATTACGTGCAGCAATGCGGGACAATGTGCAATTTCTCAGGCAGCGGCAGCTGGGTCATCCTGTCGCCGATC
>CAKUYG010000168.1 GCA_934702165.1 uncultured Bacteroidales bacterium
CTTGAGAGCCGGGACCGATATGCGTTCATCGACATGGTGTGGAGGAGACTGCATGATGAGAGCGTATATGATTCATCCGAAATGGCGTCCATACACAGGCTGTCCCTTCAGGTTTTTATGATGGAAGGCGGTAACATGCATCTTTCATGTGTGGCAAAACTGAGGGGCGTCATCAAAGAAGAAACGGACAGGGCCGTTTTCTACTTCGCCTGCAAGGAGCCTTCAGAGGGTATCGACCTGTCGAGGGAACTCAGGACGCTTTTCCCTGAAAGAGACCGGCTTGTGGAGGCGAAAAAATATAAGGACGGGAAGAGCGTTCTTCAGGAACTCGGGCTTGTGGAAGTGCGCAGCGAGAGCAGCCTTTTCGGAGAGCAGACCATGTTGTGCCTTACGGACAAGGGCAAGGAACTCTTCTTCGAGGAGGACGCCGAACTGTTCATCGAGCAGGTGTCCGCAAAGGATATGATCCGTCCGTCCGGCATCGTTGCCAAACACTTGTTCTTTGCAGACGGCGAGCAGCGCCAGCTCTCGATGGTCGCAGAGTCTCTCAAGGAGGAGAATTACAAGTCGCTGACGGCGCGTCTTGAAGCCAAGGGTCTCTCCAAAGGTTTGGCAGTCCTGCTTTACGGAGCTCCTGGCACCGGAAAGACTGAGTCTGTGATGCAGTGGGCGCGGGAGACTGGACGGGACATTGTGCACGTGGATCTGAGCGCGTCCAAGAGCATGTGGTACGGGGAGAGCGAGAAGATCGTCAAGGGCATATTCACCCGTTATCGCAATCTCTGCAAGCGCAGCACCCTCAAGCCGATACTTCTCTTCAACGAGGCCGACGGCCTCTTCTCCAGGCGCAAGGACATCAGTGCCGGGGCGGCCGTTGACCAGACGGAGAACACGATCCAAAACATCCTCCTCGAAGAGATGGAGAAGCTGGACGGCATCCTCGTGGCTACGACAAACCTTGAGAGTAACCTTGATGCCGCCTTCGAGCGCCGCTTCCTTTTCAAAATAAAACTGGGCAAACCGGGACTTGAGGCCAAGAGGAACATCTGGCAGGACAAGATGCCGTCCCTGTCAGCCGATCAGGCTGGCTGCCTCGCATCGGAATATGACTTCAGCGGCGGCGAAATCGACAATATCGTCCGCAAGGCCACCTTGCAGGAGGTTCTTGATGGTGTCGCGCCTGATTTCGTCTCATTGGAGCGTCTCTGCTCCGAAGAAAGGATCGGCCGCTCCGGCAGGGGCAGGGTCGGGTTCTGACGGGCCTGCCGTACGGCGGCAGCAGCTATGCCATGGTGCGGTGGCGGATAACATACTGAATTATAGTGTGTTATATGATAAGCCTTCTACGGATTCAGTATAGGCTGATATGCTTTCTGCTTGACAGTCTGTCTGTTAGCCGCCACCCTTTGAAATGCTAATCCCAATATTCATGAGATTTTTAGGATTAAGACGTTTGTTTCTATGATTGGGAATCAATCTTCCAAGATTCAAGGGTGCGTGCCCGGGAGGAGATGTTGACGCCGACCTTGACAAGTTCCCTGCTGCTTTGGGCGGCGTTCCCGTCCTGTGTGGAGTCAAACCTGAATGGGATTAGGTAGCCCTTGTCGTCGATCTGTCTCAAGGCATCCTCGGCGGAGCCGTCGAGCTTGAACTCGAAGACATAGACCCTGTCCTTTGTCCAGCATACGGCGTCGGCCCGGCCTGCGGCAGACTTGACCTCGGCCCTGGTATAGTAGCCCAGGAGGGAGAAGATGAGGTAGATGATGGTCTGGAAGTGCTTCTCTGTCTTGTTCTCGAGGTCATAAGGGATGCCGGCGAGGAAGGACTGGAGCCGCTCCATGGCACCGTTGGTGTCGTTGGTCTTCAGGGCTTTGTTGAACTGCAGAACGAATGAGGCGCTCATGCCTTCAGAGCCGCGGTAACTGTTGAGCAGGCCCTTGAGGAAGCCCTCGCGTACTTCCCGGTTGGGATAGCCGAGGGTGTAGGAGTCGTCTTCCGGACAGTATCCTTTGATGGTGAGGTACCCTGTCTGGTAGAGGAGAGGAAGGATGCTGTCGGTGAATTCCGGGGAGATGTCGAAGTCGCTCTGTGCTATTTCTGTCATCCGGTCGAGGAGGTTATCCTCAACGGGGATTTCACGCAAACGCTCTATCAGAAAAGTCGGAGTGGCAGTGTTGAACCAATAACTGCCGAACATTTTGTCAGACAATGAATTGAGGAGGCTGAACGGATTGTATATGTCTTCGGATTTGGCGCAGAAATGGTAGCCGTCATAGTTGCTTTTGAGTTTGGAGAGCAGCTCCTCGGCTGACAGCCCCAGTTCATCCGCCATCTCCTGCACAGGAGCACTCATCCGGGTCTCCAGCTCGCTTTGGGATATGCCGCAGATGGCTGAATATCTTGGCATCATGGAGATGTTCTTAAGGTTGTTGAGTTCGCTGAATATGCTGAGCTGTGCGAACTTGGTGATGCCGGTGATGAAGACGAACCTCAGGTAGGGGTCGAGGCTCTTGATGGGGCTGTAGAAGTTCCTCATTATCTGTCTCATCGGGGCGAGCTTCTCCTGGTCGTTCATCACGTCAAGAAGAGGTGCGTCATACTCATCAATGATGATGACGGCTTTCTCTCCGGTCTGCTCGGAGGCCCTTTGGACAAGGCCCTCGAAGCGCTGGTTGATGTTGATGTCTTTTTCTCCGCGCCCGTAGGTCTGCTCGTAGTTATACAGTTTCTTGTCCAGTTCTTCCAGAAGTTCCGCCTCGCTGCAGTGCTTCGCCGTGGACATGTCGAAGTGGAACACGGGGTGCCGGGTCCATTCTTTCTTCAGCCTCCCTGCCTCCAGACCCTCGAACAGCTCCTTTTCTCCTGCGAAATAGCTGTGTATGGTGGAGGAGAGCAGGGACTTGCCGAAGCGCCGCGGCCGGCTGAGAAACACGTAGCTGTAGTTTTCCGCCAGATCGTGGACATATCCTGTCTTGTCGATGTAGAGGTAGCCTCCATCGATTATCTTGTCAAATGTCTGCACCCCTATCGGGTACTTTATCCTTTTCTTCTCCATAACCGTAGCGAATTAATGTCCAACTTCCAAAGATAACTAAAATAGCAATCGTTAAAAAATAAGTAAGCGGCAAAAAATAAGTTGCCGCTTACTTAAAATATCAGACGAAAAAAGCCGGGCCGAAAATCCCGAAATGTTTGGCTGCAGCAAAGAAATGTCCTGCCGCGTCCTTTCCAATGACAGGATCGGACGGCAATCTTTTGGCGGCTGTTTTTTTTGGGGGGGGGGCATGGCGTGAGGCTTTTGTACGGGGAAGTGACGTTTTGCCGCCCATGGAGGTCGGGAGCGTTGCGATAATTGCTATATTTGCGTTGAGTAGCAAGCATTCCGCAAATGGGATTGAAACTGATAAACAATATAAGTGAGAGAGTTGTAGATGATCTTAAAGAACGGATATCCGATGGAGGTCGCATAAGCATTGCGGCCGCATCGTTCTCTATCTATGCCTTCGAGGCTCTCAAAGAAGAACTTGAAAAGGTGGAGCAGCTAAGGTTCATCTTTACCTCTCCGACATTTGTAAGCGAAGGTCACACCAAGGAAAAAAGGGAGTTCTTCATACCAAAACTTAATAGAGAACGCGACCTTTACGGGACAGACTTCGAAATCCGGCTGCGTAATAAATTGTCCCAGAAGGCTATTGCAAAGGAATGTGCCGACTGGATTCGTAGGAAAGTACAGTTTAAATCAAATTCTTCCGATGAACAGATGGGAGGATTTCTTCACCTGTCCGGCGAATCGGATGCTGTATATGTTCCCTTTAATGATTTCACCACATCGCAGTTGGGATGCGTCAGGGGAAATGATGTCTACAGTATGGTCAATGTCTTGCCGGCACCAATGTCTGATAGCTACTTGAGCATCTTCAATTCATTGTGGGACAATGATGACAAGTTTTCCAATGTCACGGAAAAGGTGCTTGATTATATTGACACTGTCTATCAGGAGAATTCGCCGGAATACATCTACTTCATCACCCTGTACAATATCTTCAGAGAGTTTCTTGAAGACATTTCAGAGGATGTTTTGCCGAATGAACGTACCGGCTTCAAGAACAGCCTGATATGGAATAAACTCTATAACTTTCAGAAGGACGCAGCTCTGGCGATCATCAACAAGTTGGAAAAATACAACGGGTGTATCCTTGCCGACAGTGTGGGCCTTGGAAAGACATTCACGGCGCTTGCCGTAATCAAATACTACGAGAACAAGAATAAATCAGTGCTGGTGCTCTGCCCGAAGAAGTTGAACAGCAATTGGCAGAACTATCGTGCC
>CAKUYG010000169.1 GCA_934702165.1 uncultured Bacteroidales bacterium
ACGGCACCGCTCGTACCCCCGAATTCTTTGCGCTCTCCCTGCTGCGTAAAGTCAGATGTCACCTTATATATACGGTCCACATCCTTGTAGAAGCCGTCATAGGACAGCTCGAAACAGACCTTGGCGATCAGCACCACAGCAATGGACAGGCCGACCCCCAAGGAGAGAATCTTGATCAAAAAATCACTTGCTTTTCTCATCATCTTTTTTTTAAAAACCCCGCCTGTCGAGACAGGCCCGAAGACGGGGTCCAGTACATTTGTTTAATCTTCCCCCTCTCCTCAATCAGCAAGCATGCCAAGATTCTCAATGCACTGATTTTCAAAGTAATGCTACCACGTAATGGCAAGCGTAGTGTAAAGAAAATTTACACCGGATGTAAAGGAAATTTACAGAAGGTTGGAGAGTGTGTCGTAGTACTGGCGACTGACAGGGATGGATTTGAGGCCATCCTGCAGAAACTCCGCCTGGATCTGGCCCTCTTTCGCCCGGCTCAGCACCTTGATATGCCTCGGATTGACGTAGTATGAACGGTGACAACGGACAAGACCGTGGCGCGCGGCCGTCTGTTCCAGGCTGCGCATCGAATTGCGGAGCATGAACTCCCGCGGCCTGTCACCCTCCAGATAATGGATCTTGACATAATTGGCCTCCGCACCTATATAAAGGATGGCGGCAGGGTCGATGGTGAGCTTAAGCCTCTTGTGCTCATCGTAGAACTTCACCAACGCCTCGTCCTGCGCTCGTGTGGCCTGATCCTGTCCGAGATTGATGATGAGCCTCGTCATGATGAGAAAAAGATATGGATAGACCATGATCAGATAGGAAAACTTCAGGCAATGGGAGAGAGCGAGGAAGTACGGCATCTCCGGACCATAGAAGAGAGCCGTATAGAGGGCCATGAAAAAAGCGCAGACAAGCAGTTCCCCGAAGCACCAGATCCCATAATGCCACTTGCGGAAAGGGATATATTTGTATAGGGCCACGAAAATGAGCCTGGTCAAGGCAATCACACCCATAATGATGCAGGTGAGCATCAGGAAATGGAAAGCGAAGCTCTTGCCGCCGACAGTATAGAACTCCTGAACATCGAAAGGGTTGTACAGGAAGCAGAAGGAGATGAAGAAAGATGGAATCAGCAGCACATACACAAGATGCGCCGCATAAGACCTCGGAAGCTTGAGAAAAGAGTCCATATACGATATAGTTTTGTCCCTTGATACGAAGGGATGAAAATCAATTGCAATGTTTTTCGTCCCAAAAATAAGGCATTTTCTCCGCAAAACAAGCGTTTTATCACATAACAGGACATATCGGACACACTTTTTTCATCCCACGGACTTGGAGGCGTACCTTTGCTTCGACAAAACATGGAAAAGATGAACACATACGAATATTCAGTGGTGCCCGAGAACATAGACTCTCTGGGCAGAATCACGGTGCCGGCGCTCTGCGGACACCTCATCAACGCGATAGGACAGAACATCCGAAAGGAAGGATACGGGATAGATGTGATGGCCCGGGACAACAGAAGCTGGGTGCTGATGCGCTCCGCCTTCGAGATTGACTCCCGCCCCAATCTGTACGCACCACTATATATAAGTGTCTGGCCGGTCAGGGGAAGCGGACTCACCTACAACCGCTGCGTGCGTGTGACGGACGAAGAAGGCCGCGAGATAGGACGCGGCACCACCGAGTGGTGCATCATCGACCGCACGAGCAGACGCCCGGTGTTCCCAGACCTCGGGCTGGACAGCAGCGAGAGCGGTATCCCGTGCAGGAGTCCGCGGCGGATACGCGACTTTGACCCGGAAGTGAAGGACGACCGGAAAGTATGCTACAGCGACTGTGACTTCAACGGCCACCTCAACAACACCCGCTATGTGGAGCTGCTCTACGATATGCTCCCGGAAGATATGCTGGGCTGTCCGGCTCCGCTGCGGCTTGACCTTAACTACCGTCACGAAGTGAGGCGCGGAGAAAACGTCACGCTCGGTCTGAAGAAAGAAGCCGGGGACGAGTACCTCTTCATCGCCCGCGCCGGAGAGCAGACTCTCTGCAGCGCGGCGCTGACGCAGGCATGAGTGCTACTTGAGGAAGACAAAGAACACCGCGAGGATAAGACATCCGAAGGCGGCTATGTGATTCCACTGTATTCCCTCCCCCTTGAAGAGGAAGTTGATTATCACGGTGAACACCGTCAGCGACACAACCTCCTGTATCACCTTGAGCTGCACAAGACTGAACGGCCCGCCGTTGATGTTTGAACCTATGCGGTTGGCCGGCACCTGGGCACAGTACTCGAAGAAGGCAAGGCCCCAGGAGAACAGTATCACCAGGATGAGCGGCCACCCTTCGGAGATCTTCATCTCCTGGAGTTTCAGATGCCCGTACCAGGCGAAAGTCATGAAGATGTTGGACACTATCAGCAATAATACGGTCCAGACTCCCTGCATAATGTCTATTGATTTCCGTTAAGCGGGGCAAAGGTAGGAAATTTGGCGAATAATCATCATCTTTGCCGCTTATGAAAGATAACCATATAGTAATAATGGCTGGCGGAGTGGGCAGCAGACTATATCCTGTGAGCACCCCCGAGCATCCGAAGCAGTTCCTGGATCTGCTCGGCTGCGGGAAGACACTGATCCGCCTGACATACGAAAGATTCATGGAGACGGATCCGGACGCAAGGGTCTGGGTGGTCACATCAGAACAATACACACATTTCATCCACGAGCAGCTTCCGGAGATTCCCGATGAACAGATCCTTCTTGAGCCAGAGCCCCGAAACACCGCCCCATGCATCGCCTACGCCTGCCGCAAAATACTAAAGAAGTATCCCCAGGCCGACTTGGTGGTCACACCATCGGACGCCTTCGTGCCGGACCACAAGGCCTTCTCCAGAACAGCGGGCACAGCCCTCGACTTCGCGGCACAACGGAAGGCCATAGTGTGCATAGGCATAGAGCCGCGCTCCCCGCACACCGGCTACGGATACATCCACGCCCCGTCCGCGACAGATGCCGGAAGTGTAGTGAAAGTGAAGGCCTTCAAGGAGAAGCCATCGCTTGAGACGGCAGAGAAATACCTCGCGGACGGAGGGTATTTCTGGAACGCCGGCATCTTCATCAGCAGCGCCGCAAATCTCGAATCGGAGCTGCGCGCCCATGCGCCGCAAGTCAGCGCGGTGATGGAAGAACTCGCCCCATCGTTCTACACTCCTGAGGAGAGGGCCGAAGTGGCCAGACTGTTCCCCACCTGCGAGAAAATCTCAATCGACTATGCCGTCATGGAGAAATCGCCTGACATCTACATGATTCCGGGGCATTGGGAGTGGAGCGACCTTGGCAGTTTCGAGGCCATAGAGAAGATCACGGGCAAAAAATTGAAATAATTTGCCTGGAAAATTTGGAGATTTCAAAGATAAAGGATACCTTTGCAATCCCAAAACCAAACGGGACTGACTCGTTAGCTCAGTTGGTAGAGCATCACACTTTTAATGTGGGGGTCTCGGGTTCGAGCCCCGAACGGGTCACCAGAAAGGATTTGCTTCCTTAGCTCAGTTGGTAGAGCACCTGACTCTTAATCAGGGTGTCTAGGGTTCGAGCCCCTAAGGGAGCACAAAAAAGCCGGCTATTGCAAGTCGGCTTTTTTGTTTTCACAATCCGAGGATGCCGAAGCCTCTCAGGGTATAATTGCCAAAAACGGTTGGTGATTTCTTTGTAAATTATTGATTCTTTGCTAATTGCTTAAATTAGATGAGAACATTTTCATCTAATGAGTGATATGCCGAAAATAAGACGTCGTTTACGGTGCCCGAAAACGCCCCCTCGTCACGACATGATTCGCCCCTCGAATCCTCCCCCATCACGACGAGATGATATTCACTCCCCTTCGACTCCACCCACTCCGTCCGACGGCTACTCCCCGTGCGCACCAAGTCAATCCCGTGCGTAAAAAGGGCTCCCGTGCGCACGGGACAAGGAAATACTCAGCGCCGTACGCACGAGAGGTCCTGGTGCGCACCGAATTGCCCCCGTGCGCACGGGGATGTTCCACACCGCCACATTGTTCCACGGACTGGCGGATTTGATGGTCTGCTCCACAATGGGGCTGCAGGGCAGGCGGCAGTGCCAGGTGGGAGCGGAATCGACGGAAAAGGCTCACACCTGGACGGGGCAGCGGCCGCAGGCCGCGGACGGGGCTGCAGAGCAGGTGGCGGCGCCAGGTGGGAGCAGAAATGCCGGAAAAGACTCCTACCTG
>CAKUYG010000170.1 GCA_934702165.1 uncultured Bacteroidales bacterium
CCCCTAAGAAGAGCATCAAACGCTACCTTTATCAAAGAGACAAATAATGAACAAGTTCGACGAGAAATACATAGCGATGGCCGCCATCTGGGCCGGGAACTCCTATTGCAAGCGCCGTCAGGTAGGTGCCCTGCTCGTCAAAGACAGGATGATCATATCTGACGGCTACAACGGCACCCCTTCCGGATTTGAGAACGTGTGTGAGGACGAGAACGGCATCACGAAGCCTTATGTGCTGCATGCCGAAGCCAATGCCATCACGAAGGTCGCGAAGTCGGGCAACAGTTCCGACGGCGCGACGCTCTACGTCACCGCGTCTCCGTGCATAGAATGCTCGAAACTCATCATCCAGGCCGGGATAAAGAGAGTGGTGTACAAGGACGAATACAGGCTGACCGACGGGGTGGAACTTCTCCGCAAAGCCGGGGTGGAAGTGGAAAAAGTGGATTGACAACATGAAGAACGCATCATCTATAATAATAGCTGTGCTCGGGATAACCGCCGGCGCACTTGGTGTGCTGACGGTACAGAGCGTCTCAAGGCGCTCCCATCGCCTCGATGCAGACGGGGCCGGCTGGAGGAAGGTGAATCTGGTGCTCAAGTGCATAGACGAGAACTATGTGGACACCGTCGATCACAAGAAAGTGACAGACGAGGTGGCGTCAGCGGCGCTTTCGGCGCTTGACCCGCACTCGGTATATATGCTTCCGCAGACCCTCGAGTCCACTGAGGAGAGCCTTGCCGGCAACTTTGACGGCATAGGGATACAGTTCAATGTCCCTAACGACACGGCAGTGGTGATAGAGGTGATCCCGGGAGGCCCTTCAGAGAAGATCGGACTCAGGCCTGGGGACAGGCTGCTGAAAGTGGATTCCACCGATATAGCTGGTGTCAAGTTCCCTCAGGACAGCATGGTCCGCCGTATCAAAGGCAAGGCAGGCTCCAAGGTGAAGCTGACCGTCCGCAGGGGCGGTGAAGACATCCCTTTCGAGATCACGCGAGGCAAGATCCCTACCCATTCCGTGGATGCTGCATTCATGGTGGACGATACTACCGCTTATCTCAGGCTTTCCAAGTTTTCCCGTACATCGGACAGGGAGGTCACAGAGTCAGCACTCCATCTGCTAGCCTCCGGCATGAAGACGCTTGTGCTGGATCTGAGGGACAACTCAGGCGGTTTCCTAGACCAGGCGCTGAGCCTTTCCAACATGTTTCTGCACAAGGATGACCAGATAGTCTATATGGAGGGAGCGCACCGCAAACGTCAGGATTTCAAGGCTGACGGGAACGGGTTTATGCAGGAAATCGGACTCAAGGTCCTGATCAACGAAGGAACGGCATCTTCGAGTGAGATCCTCTCCGGCGCTCTGCAGGACAACGGAAGGGCTACCATAGTGGGGCGCCGCTCGTTCGGCAAGGGCCTCGTGCAGGAGCCGTTCTATTTCAACGACGGGTCCGGGATGCGTATCACCGTGGCACGGTTCTATACTCCTTCCGGGCGGTGCATACAGAAACCGTATTCCGAGGACTACGATTACGAGATATACCGCCGCTATGACGAAGGTGAGATGGTCACGGCCGACAGCATGAAAGTGGAGAACGGCGGCATTCTGCCTGACGTTTTCGTGCCTGCTGACACCACACGTGCCGGGCAGTTCTATGTGGCATGCAGCCGCAAGGCTACAGCCATGCGTTTCGCCTCGGCGTTCTTCGATGAACACAGCGTGGAACTCTCGGCCATAGACGACTATTCAAAACTGCTCGAATATTTGGACAAGGCTGTCACGGAGAAGCGTTTCCTTGATTTCGCCAAGGTCAAGGATGGCATAGCTCCGAAGCCGAAAGAGTGGGAGGTCGAAAGGCAGTACATCATGACCCAGGTGCGGGCTCTGGTGGGCCGCTACTCCAAGCTCGGGGACAACGCCTATTATCACCTCTTTCTCCAGACAGACAAGACTTTCCAGGCAGCAATGCGAAATTAAGCACAAAAGCGAATGACCGTACTGATATGTATCATGGCGGTGATAATCATCACCTGCGTCCTGCTCAACAATGCCTCGCTCAAGATCGGAATGCCGGTCCTGCTGGCTTTCATCCTGCTCGGTATAGTGTTCGGCAACAACGGCTTGTTCCCCGTGCATTTCGAGGACTACTCTTTTGCCGAGAACACGTGTACGGTCGCGCTTATTTTTATAATGTTCTATGGCGGTTTCGGAACGCGATGGGAGTCGGCCCGGAGTGTGGCTCTGCCGGCCGGGCTGCTGGCCAGTCTCGGGGTTTTCCTGACGGCGGGGCTCACCGGTGTGTTCTGCCACTTTGCGCTTCGTTGGGGTTGGGTGGAAAGCCTGTTGATGGGTTCAGTGGTCAGTTCTACTGATGCCGCGTCGGTGTTCTCCATACTCCGCTCACGTAAACTTGGTCTGAAAAACAGTTCGGCCCCTATGCTCGAGATAGAGAGCGGGTCCAACGACCCCTGCTCCTATATGCTCACCATCATAATGCTGTCGATAATGACCGGCGGAGGCACCAGTTTCGGCAAGGTGGCATGGATGCTGTTCTCCCAGTTGGCTTTTGGGGCCGGTCTGGGTATTCTCATCGCCAAAGTGGGCATCTGGTCTCTGAAGCGCATCCATTTCCCGACTTCGGGTTTCGACTCTCTGTTCATATTAGCCATAGCTCTGCTGTCATATTCCGTCCCCACGCTAGTCGGAGGGAACGGCTATCTCAGTGCGTATCTTGTCGGCATAATGCTCGGGAACGCCGACTTTCCGGGAAAACGGAACCTGGTGAGCTTTTTCGACGGGGTGACCGGGCTGATGCAGGTTCTGATTTTCTTCATGCTCGGTATGCTGGCCCGGCCGTCGCTGATGCATAAGGTGATACTCCCTGCCTTGGGGATTTTCGCCTTCATGCTTCTGGTGGCCCGTCCGGTGGCGGTCAGCGCCATACTTTCCCCGTTCCGCAAGTACGGGTTCAAGCAGCAGATGCTCATCTCGTTCGTGGGGCTGCGCGGGGCGGCTTCCATCGTTTTCGCGATCTTCGCCACGGTGGGCAACAAGGCTCTGCAAAATGACATACTCAATGTGGTGTTCTGCATCGTTCTCCTCTCCATATCAATACAGGGATTCCTGTTGCCGCTGGTGGCGCGGAAGCTGGGTCAGATAGATGACGAAGCCGATGTGATGAAGACGTTCAACGATTTTTCGGAGGAGACGGACCTGCACTTCAGCAAGATTGTGATAGCTGGGGACAATCCATGGAAAGAGCTTAGCATCAAGGAAATAGGCTTGCCGAAGAATATCCTCTTCTGCATGCTGCTCCGTCCTGACGGGACATCTGTCGTGCCGCGCGGGGACACGGTCCTGCATGAGGGGGACAGCGTGATCATGTGCACCAAGGCTTTCCGCAGCGACTCGGGCTTCAGGCTGGTGGAGCAGGAGGTCACAAGGTCAAGCAGTCTCGCCGGGATGAGCATAAAGGAGTACAGCGAGTCGGGACACAATCAGGTGGTGCTCATAAAACGAGGGCCCGCGAGCATCATCCCCAATGGTAGCACCGTACTCTGCGAGGGGGATGTCATGTTCCTCAATATGGGAAGATAGTCTGCGCCGCTCAGAAGTTGAACCCTATTCCTATCTCAGCGTCGAAACGGCGGAAATTCACTGTGGACACTCCGGCGTAAATGGATATGCGTGAGAGGTTGAGCAGTGCGCCCAGCTCCGCCGCCAGCCCTTCTGCGGAGTTTTCTTCCACTTTCGCCCAGTTGCCGTCCACGTCCTCCCATGCAAGTGTCCTCCGGCCGTAACCGGCTCCGGCGCAGGCTGACAGATAGCCGTTAAGTCTAAGCATTCCGCCGGCTGTGGCGCTCATTCTTGAGATGCGTCTCTCTCCGCTGGTCCAGATGTATCCGTCTCCGGAAGTGCCGTCAGAGCGGCAGGTGTATGTGTAGCCTGAGGAGCGGAAGTTGTTTCTGAACTTCAGATATGCTCCTGCTCTGTCCTTTTGCCATGCCAGCATGATCCCGGCCGAGAAATCTGGCGCCCCGACGGTTACAAGCGCTGAAGCCCCGACTGGTTTTCTCTTTGGCGATTCTGCCGCTGCGGCTGGAGCCGGCACATAGACGATGGAGTCCCTGACCACCACTTTGCTCTGCAGCGGACGGTGCGCTTCGAGGGTCATCTCGTAGACGGTGGCCGATTCTATGGGGATGTCGAAGTGGTAGTCACGGATGATGCCGTAG
>CAKUYG010000171.1 GCA_934702165.1 uncultured Bacteroidales bacterium
GTCTCACCATCAGGCAATGCGACACCTGTCGTCCATTCTTTCACGCTGACACTGCCGACCTTGACAGTCTCCTTGCCGACATAGAGCTTGAAGGTGTAGGCATGGCCAGCGAGAAGTTCCGGAACGCCCTTGACCTTAAGGAGACCTTCCTCCTGATTAGCTTTGTGAGGAATCATCTCAACGAAATATTCGTCTGCCGCACCTTTATGAGGCTCTAAGATCGCTGTATATGTACAACCGACAGTCCCCATAGTATAGCTTCCTTCCACATAATTACCTTCTTTATCCTGAATCAATGGGAATTGTACCTTGTTAAAACTCAGATTTTTGATATAGGTTTCACCTTCTTTGTACTGGTCCAGATATCCGGCGATCTTGACTTTCACCAAGACGTTTTGACGACCCAACTTGACGGACAAGGTGCGATTCTTCGGAATTTCACTAATGCTATAATGAAGAAACATATTATCCGCTGAGGCCAGTTTGGCTAAAGTGGACTGGTTTGTAGGGAGCGTGGTGTAGCCCGCAGGGTATTCCACTTGGAACCAAAGGGCGTTCTTGTCCCACTTGAGGTACTCGCCAGCATTCTCCGGAGCCCAGGTGCCGCCATTGAGTTTATAGACAACGGTCTTGCCGGCGTTGGTGACGGCGATGCGGTCTCCTTCGTTGAATTTCATCTGCTCTTCTATAGTACCGCCAAGAGGATTGCTCTTGGTGAGTGCCCCCACGGCGGCCTCGATGCGGACTGCATCGGGGTCGGAGAGGAAGCCCGGCATCTCTGTCTTGTTGCAGGCGGCGAGCGCGATGAGCGCAAGGGCCGCCAATGAATAGTTCAGTTTCTTCATGGCTTAGTCTGTTTCAAGATCCTTGCTTCCACCGTTCTCCCAATGGCTCGCGGTGATGCCGTCCTTGCTCATGATGACCTCATCCTTGCCTACAGTAAGAGGGAGGGTGTAGGCTTTGCCGCTCTCAAGTTGGCCCAGAGACTGGCCACTTATTGCCTTATAAGTATATGGTTTACCGCCACAGATGAAATTCACCGTAAACTCCTTCCAATTCTGCGGAACCACGATGCACTCGAAGACGGCTACGCAGTTCTTGGTCTGGTCTTCAGCCTTCTCCCAACTTGATTGGTAGGTCTGGACAGTTTTCTCGGTACCGTCTATCGCGTAGGCAAAATACGGATCGCTGCTCAGAATATTATGCTGGATATTAGCCGCTACCTTGAGACCATCTATCTTCAGTTCACTTATCGGATTACTCTGTGGCACACCGTCGTGGTTGAATTCCGTTCCGAGGGTAAGTTTCACCCGAATCAGGGAGCAGGCGTGACTGAAGGCAATCTTCATCCTCCCTTTCCCATCGAAAAGATCCGTATCTTCGCAACTTGTATCGTACTTCCAAGCCCATAGCAGGTCGGAAGCCGTACTCCCTTCCGTCTGCACTTCCTCAACCGCGAAAGAGAAGACCTGAATATCACTGATGGAATGCCCCGAGGCCGGCAGCGACGGAGCCACAGCGAGAAAGTCGAACTTGGTCTTCTTTCCCTCCCAGAGCATCTGGCGGGCAGGCACCCATTCAACGGAAGAGTTCTTGGTGAACTTGGTGTTGGTGTAGGAATATTTGCTGTTCGCGCTATGGATGAAGAGGTCGAACTCCTTGAGGTTGTCCGTGGTGTACGAGCCCCTGGTCTGAGGGGTCACCTCCGGGGCGACACGGACCACAGGGTCGAAGGGCGCCTCGGGGGTGGAGGTCTTGTTGCAGGAGGTGGCGGCTGCGGCAAGAGCTGTAAGGATGAGTATAGGGGTGTTGATTTTCATCATTGTGAGTTTTGATGTTGTTTAGTCAAGAGCCTCTCCGCCCTCGATCTCGTCACCCTTGCCCCATCCGTTGATCGTCACGTCGCCGAGGTCGATCTGGTTGCGGCCCACGATGAGCTTGATGGTGGTGTATTTGCCCTTCTCGAAGGTGAAGTCCTTGCCGTGGGTGTAGGTGAAGTCCTTGCCGTCTATCTTGATTACCACGGTGTTGATCCCGGTCTGAGGGATGAGCACTGAGGAGTAGGCGGTGTTCTCCTTGGTCTGAGGGAGCGCCATGGCTGCACGGCTGCTGCCCGGGGTGACGGTCTTGGTGAGGTAGTTGACGGTGCCGTCTGTGGCCACGTTGCCGAGCTGCACTGACTCGACCGTCGGGGTGACAGGAGCCTGAGGGGTGCCGCCCCACTGGTTGCGGTAGCTGAGTTCCACGTTGACCTTGGACATGACATGATCGAAGGTGAGGGAGACAGGGTTGTTGTCCGCGATCTTGCCGTTGATTTCCGTGGCCACGAGGATGTCGCTCTCTGTCTGCTTGGCCGGGTCCACGGTGCAGGCGACTTTGGTGAGGTCGACCTCGGACTGGGCGTTCTTCGGGTATACGGAGATGAAGTAGTGCTTGTCGGAGAGGTTCTTCCAGAGCATCTGCGGCTCGGCTGTCCACTTGCCGTCTTCGCCGAGGGTGTTGATGGAGTTGTCCACCACGCGGGCGGCTGCGGCAGGGGCGACGGCAGGGTCACCGATCCAGGCGTAGACGCTGATCTCGTCTCCCTTGGCGAAGGTCTGGGTGCCGTCGGCGGCGGTCGTCACCTTGGTGGCGATGTCGGTGGAGACGGTGATGTACTTCGGGGTCGGGCCGTTGTTGGCTGTCTTGTCGCAGCCGGCGAGGGCCAGAATGGTTGCCGCTGCGATGAGGTAGAATTTTTTGTTCATCTGAGTTGTTGTTTTATTTTGTTTTACTTATTTGTCTTGGTTGTCTTTTAGCCTTGCTGGCTTTGTTGGCTTCT
The DNA here is from genome assembly GCA_934702165.1 of uncultured Bacteroidales bacterium. GTDB lineage: Bacteria > Bacteroidota > Bacteroidia > Bacteroidales > UBA932 > Cryptobacteroides. The sequence goes on from CAKUYG010000171.1 coordinate 2,822, forward strand.
TGGCATTGCTAGCTTTTTAGCATTGTTGGCCTTGCTGGCTTTATCGGCTTTTTGGCCCCGCTGGCTTCTTGGCATTGTTAACCTTGTTTGTCTCGCCAGCTTTTGGCCATGTTTGTCTTCTTTGTCTCGTTGGCTTTTGGGGAGGGGCACACTCACTCACACTCACTCCCCTTTCTCTCCCCTCTCGCCCCCATCAACTTCCACTCCAGCTCCCGTGCGGCGCTTGCGACCACGCGGCAACGCTGTCGTTCCCGTGCGACGCTTGAGACCACTCGTCGGCGCTCCAGTTCCCGTGCGGCGCCTGAGAGCTCTGGACTGCCACCCTATTGTCGTGCGGTGTTGCCAGCGTCACATGTGGTGTTGCCAGCGTCCCGTGCGGTGTTGCCAGCGTCCCGTGTGGTGTTGCCAGCGTCCCGTGTGGTGTTGCCAGCGTCCCGTGCGCACGGGAGCTGTTCTGTGCGCACCAGGCCGCTTCGTGCGCACGCGGATAATTTTCCTCGGCTCCCGTGCGCACCAGACGGCTTTTTACGCACGGGATCGACTTCGTGCGCACGGGAGCTGGGGTCGGGGTCGCAGCGAGGAGCTCGGCGGAGGCGACGGTCGCGGCGGAGGCGACGGTCGCGGCGAGGAGCTCGGCGGAGGCTACGGTCGGGGCGAGTGCGGCGGCGGAGATTCCGGGAACCTGGCCTGCCGCGGAAACCGCTGAGGCTTTAGCGGGTGCAAGGGCCTTGGCTGAGGCTGAGGAAGCGGATGTCGAGGTCAGGGCTGAGGCTGCGGTCGGGTCGAGGATCTCGCCGTTGTAGATCCAGCCCTCGGTCCAGTCGTTGATGTTGTGTACGGAGAGGCGCATGTACGGGCGCATCTGGTCGTATTTGAGGTTGACGACGTATTTGCCGGAAGGGCGCATCAGGGGTGCCTCGATGCGGAACTCGAACTGTTCGCCCTCGGGGGTGGTGAGCAAGATGCGCAGGTGGGAGAACTCTCTGCCGGAGGCGGTCGGCATCAGGCGGAGGGTCGGGGAGACGAGGGTCTCCGTTGAGGTCGCCGCGAGGAGCTTGGCTGAGGCTGGGGGCACGGTCGGGTCGAGGAGCTTGGCTGAGGCTGGGGTCGGGGCGAGCGCGGTCCGGATTGTCGCAGTCCGGGTTGTCGCGGCGGTCTGCTGTGCTTCCGGGATCGTCACGGTCATCGTCCGCTCGGAGGCGAGGCCGTAGTTGCCGTCAGCGTCCTGGCGTAGCGGGAATAACGAGGAGGCGGCATCGAGCACTTCTCCGGAGAGTTTCGCACCGGACGGGGCCTCCTCTATGATAATGGTGAGTTCGGAGAGGATCCGCCTTATGGCAACCGGGGCGACGGTGATTTTCGCGCGGTCGTTGATGTTGACCTGCGTGACCCCGTAGAATGCATGGGCGGGTCCGGCGG
>CAKUYG010000172.1 GCA_934702165.1 uncultured Bacteroidales bacterium
ATTAAATCTCGCAATCCCGCAGGATTTGTACGGAAATTTATCTCTGCGGTTGGATCAGTGTGGAATAACAAAGGATAATGTCTATCTGCACGTGCGCGGGCATAATCTATATGATATGATTCAGCATATCGGAATTATCCTATGTCACGGAACCAGAATCAGTTTTACAAATGACGTTCTTCGGTTTGGTTGGGATAAAGAACCGGAGTATTGGCAATATCAACGGCTGATCAGCGATTTGCGTGCGATATTGTTATAAAGAAACACAATCACTATAGAATGGATCCGAAACTCAAAGAGGCACGCGAAGAGATCATAGGGCAGCTGGAGGAGCATTTAAAATTAACCCAAAGTCCGGAAGATGATCTTTTCTACCATCATCCGTCCGAAGACCGGATAGTTCTCTCTCATGCTCTCTTTTGGGTTATGACTGCTTCCACCAAGGGCAAGATTGCCAGGGAAAAGCTCTTCTTGCTTCTTCGCATGTACCAGGAAGAGATGCTCGAAGCGTGGCTTACGGAGTCGCCGGACTTCCCGGCTCTCTTGCATTATTGCAACGTCCTGTACAACAGCCTCCCCATTATTCTACGCGCGGTTTACGATATTGCGACTGACAGGAATGCGGGCAAGCTTGCTGCCACCTGCATCGTGGCCGGCGGTTATGGTGGCGATATGTCAGAGAGTCAAGCCGATGAGCTGCTTGATGATATTGACTTCTACTACAATAAGATCAAGTGCCGGAAGATAGAGGAACTGTTGCCGACATTGAGTGAGTTGGTGGAGGATGAGCTGATGGTCGTGGGGGCGATTGTTAGAAGGTGACAGGCCCGGGTTTCGGGTATTGTTTGCCGGGTAGCTGAGTGTTTGGTCTCTGGCTGCCGGTCTGGTTCTATTCAGGTTAGAGGGAATCCTGCTTAAAACACTATAACCTTGCGCCGGAAATAGCGTTAGGGGTGTTTTTTCGGTGCAGGTTAGAGGGTTCTGCCGCTTTTATTCTATAACCTGCGCTGCTTGTCCATCTCCCCAGAGGGCTTTTCACGCCGGAGATGTCCTGTGCCGGGCGCAGCCTGTCGAGGCATTCAGAAAAAATCAATATAACATATATGTCAGAACGTAAGACAATTTATCTCTGTCTCGCGCACATGAGCGAGGCAGGGCTGGAACAGAAGTATGTCAAGGAAGCCTTCGACACCAATTGGGTGGTGCCTATGGGCCCGAATGTCAATGCTTTCGAGAAGGATCTGGAGAACTTCGTCAACTCCTGCGCTCCGCTAAGGCAAGTCCAGAGCGCGGAACCTGAGACCACGACAGCATCTTCAAAACAGGCTACAGAACTCCTCGACCGCAAGGTGGTCTGCCTCTCCGCAGGGACAGCCGCCGTGCATCTGGCCCTCATCGGCTGTGGAGTCAAGGCCGGGGATGAGGTGCTGGTGCAGAGCTACACCTTCTGCGCCTCGTCGCACCCTATCACCTACCTTGGGGCTCATCCAGTGTTCGTCGGTTCGGAAGGGGAGACGTGGAACATGGACCCGGCCCTTCTGGAGAAAGCGATCCTCGACCGCAAAGCCAAGACGGGCCGCTACCCCAAGGCCATAGTGCCGGTGGCCCTCTACGGCATGCCTTACCGGATCGACGAGATACTCTCGATTGCCGACCGCTACGGCATCCCGGTGGTGGAGGACGCAGCTGAGGGCATGGGTTCCCGCTTCAACGGGCAGGTGCTCGGGACATTCGGGAAATACGGGGTGCTCTCGTTCAACGGCAACAAGATGATCACCACTTCCGGGGGCGGAGCCCTTATATGCCGCAACGCCGAGGACGCCAACGAGATAATGTGGTACGCCACCCAGGCCCGTGACGCCTACCCGTACTATCAGCACACCGCCATCGGCTACAACTACCGAATGTCCAACGTCTGCGCCGGTATCGGCCGCGGGCAGATGACGGTCCTGGACGAACACATAGCCCACCATAGGCACGTGCAGGCCCTATACGAGCAGCTCCTCTCCGATGTGAAGGGAGTCCATATCCACAGGCAGCCCTCAGACCCGAGGTTCGATGCGAACTTCTGGCTCTGTGCAGCGACCCTTGACCCGGATGTCCGCATAAAGGGGCAGGAGAACGCCTACAAGGAGGTCATCAAGACGGCAGTGGGCGGTGCCGCAGGCGTGATACATCAGGTGGACAGCGCGACCACCGACTGCCAGCCGAATGAGAATGTGGAGGCGCTTCGCGTCTTCATGCTCGGCAAGAAAATCGAGGCACGTCCTACCTGGAAGCCGATGCACAAGCAGCCTGTCTATGCCGGCGCACCGGTCTATACCAACGGGGTCGAGGAAGAACTTTTCAAGGTCGGCTTCTGCCTGCCGGCAGGGCCGTATGTCTCCGACGAGGACGTCCACTACATCGTGGACAGCATCAAGGAAGCGATAGTGCGCTAAAAAAGAACGGGACCCAGAGAGGTCCCGTTTCTTTTTGCCCGTATGTGTACTAGTGTAATATGGCTGGCGTTACCGTCCCTCGCAGAGGCTGCGGAGCTCTTCGAGGGAGAGACTGTGGGCCTGTGAGGTGCCTTCGAGGAAGTTGTCCGCGAGGCGGCGCTTGGCATCGTGCAGGCGGAGGATCTTCTCTTCGATTGTGTGGGCGCTGATGAGATGGTAGACGGTCACGTTCTGCTTCTGTCCGATCCTGTAGGCCCTGTCAGTGGCCTGGCTCTCGATGGCCGGGTTCCACCACGGGTCGAGGTGGATCACGTAGTTGGCGCCGGTGAGGTTGAGCCCGAGTCCGCCCGCCTTGAGGCTGACCACGAACGCCTCCTTCTCACCTTTCTGGAAGTCGGCGACCATCTTGCTGCGGGTGCGGATAGGGGTGGAGCCGTTGAGGTAGAAATAGCTCACCCCGTCATTGTCGAGCTGGGCGTTGACCATGTCGAGGAAACTGGTGAACTGGCTGAATATGAGCACTCTGTTGCCGCCTGAGACTATCTCGCGCACAAGGTTTGAGAGTTCGGCGAGCTTGCTGGTCCCGCCTTTCCAGTCCTTGTTGACAAGGGCCATCGAGCAGGCTGCCTGACGGAGGCGTGTGATCTCGGCGAGGACGTTGACCGTGACCTTGCTCTCGTCTTCGAGGTCCTGCTCCACCTTTTCGCGTATGGTCTCGTAGGCGAGCATCTCGGCGTCGGAGAGTTGCACGGTGCGCACGATGTCGGTCTTGTCCGGGAGTTCGTCCAGCACTTCGGCCTTGGTGCGGCGGAGGATGAACGGCTGCACGATGCGTTTGAGGCTCTCCAGATCCGGGTCGGAGGAGTCTATGAATTTGGATGAGAACCTCTCGAACGAGCCCATAAGGCCCGGGTTGAGGAACTGGAGGAGGTTCCAGAGTTCTCCGAGGTAGTTCTGCACCGGAGTGCCGGTGAGGATTAGCCGGGATGAGGCCTTGAGCTGCATGGCCGAACCGGAGGTCTTGGTCTGGCGGTTCTTGATGGTGTGGGCTTCGTCGAGGCAGACCACGTTCCAGTCTTTGGCGAGGATGTGCTCCTGCCCGTGGGCAAGCAGGCCGTAGGTGGAGATGATCACATCGCCGGGGCCGGCGGAGTCGATGGTGGAGTCGCGGTCGCCCTCGTTGTTGAGCACGGTAATGCGCAGTGTCGGGGCGAAGCGGGCGAATTCTTTCTGCCAGTTCATGATGACGGATGCCGGGGCCACGACAAGGGATGCGCCTTCGGAGGCCTTGTAGAGGATGAAGGCTATGGCCTGGACTGTCTTTCCGAGTCCCATGTCATCGGCAAGGCAGGCCCCGGCACCCCAGTGCGCGAGGCGGACCATCCAGCGGAAGCCTTCTACCTGATAGTCGCGCAGGGTGGCGTTGAGGTTCGCGGGTACTTCCGGTTCGAGCCGGGAGGCTTCGGTGATGCGTTTCTCCAGATCGGCGACGCCCTTGTCGGCTTCGATATGCATCTGGCGGGAGTGTACCAGTTCCGCGAGGGCCCCGATGTTGAAGCGGGAGATCTGCACCCCGTCCTTGCCTGAGGAGCTTATGGCTTCGAGGCGTCGTACCTGCTTCCGGAGGGTGTCGGTGAGGGAGATGTAGTTTTCGTCATCGAGCCGGATGTAGTTGCCGGTGAGGTTGCCGGCGTTGATGAGCGAGAGGATCTTCTCCAGGGACACCGAGTCCGAGTCGGAGTAGTCTATCTGCCCCTCGGCCTTGAACCACTGCTC
>CAKUYG010000173.1 GCA_934702165.1 uncultured Bacteroidales bacterium
GGGAAAACGTTGACTGCTGTGCCTTTGCCGAACTCCGTGCTTCCGGTCCACTTGTAGTATTCGTAGCTGCTGTCGAAAGAGTTGTTGGTGCTCCAGCTCAGGCTCGGTTTGAGCGGTTCTCCCGCTTCGTGGGAATAGGTGAGCGTGCCGGCGGAGTACAGGCCCTTGAGGTGAAATCCGGTTATGCGGTCGGTCTGGCCGTCAGGGACAGATTTGTCAAAAACCACTTGGAACCTGAGACCGGAGAGGGCGTGCTGGAAGGGCATATTGACGGTGTCGTAGCCCTCGTTTGCGGGACAGCGGTGCGCGAATGCCACGAGCAGGTCGTACTGATGGTCAACTATCTTGTAGTTTATGGAGATGTTGTCGGCATTGGAAGTGGAGGGGAGAACGTCCGCATTATAAGGGCAATAGGCCCTGAAGCGGTAGTGGCTGTTGCGCCGCCAATACTGTACGGGGCTGTATTCCCACTTGTTTGTGTAGGAAACCTTCACAGCGGCATCGCTGTCAAAGAGATTGGTGAGCGTGCCGCCCTCGGTCGCGGAGTAGCCTCCGAAGATGCCGAAGGAGTAGTTTTTGAGATCGTCATTGCCGCCGATGGTGGTCCATCCGGCCTTGGTTTGGCTTTCGGATGCTGCTTTGTCTGCCGTTTGGCTTTGTCTTGCGGCTGTGCTCGCTTCGGCTGCGACAGTCTGGCTGGCCGAAAATGCCATAGGAACCTCTTCGGCATGCTCTTTCTGGCATGCGCCAAACAGGGTGACGGCGAGCGCGAGTGTCAGTGATAAGTATGCTTTCATTTTGTTCCTATGTCTACTCCTGAATTGTCCTCGTCTTTCCAGTCTCCGATGCTGCCGCTGAAGTTGATCGGATTGTCACCGGAGCCGAATGTGATGTAGTATTTGTATTCCTTGCCCTTGTCCCAGTAGTTGGTGCCGAGGGTTTCGAGGTTTCGGGTGATGTCGGGCTGGTCTTCGCCGTTTTTGGTGTAGGAGATTATGATTTGGGGAGTCTCTCTCCAGGCGTCTGTTTCGTTTCGACCGGTCGCAAGGAGATTTTGAGGGATGACCATGACGTATGAGCCTACCGGCTTGAAGTCAGTGCTGACATCGATAGGCTGTTGTCCATCCCCGTCATTGAAGATGGAGTAGTCATTCTTTTCTTTCCGCATCGACCAGGCATCGTTGTCATACCCGCCACCGGAGTAGTCTCCCTGTTTGTAGATATTGGTGAGTTTCAGACTTTTCAAGACGTATTTGTCTTGCGTTTGGCCCGATTTCTCTTCCGTGTTGACGTAAAAACTTATGCGGGCGAGCTTGTGGCGGAATAGAGTTGGGACACCGTTGAGGTTGGCACGTCTGTCCTTCGCGATGTCGGCGACAAGGAGGTCGAAATCGGCACCGGAGAGGTAGAAATTCTCGATTTTCAAACCGTCCTTGTCCACAGTTGTCTTGGTCTCTATGCCATTTTGGGGTTTAAAAGCGTCAGGATAAAACGTCACTCCCGATAAACAGCTGTACGACAGGAAAGTCAGACTGCCGCCTTTCGGCCAGTAGTACACCTGGTCAGCATGCCAGGATTTTTCTACAAACGGGGAAACTGCCGCTTGGTGATATGCCACCTCCGCTTTGTCAATATAGAGTTTTGCGTCCGCCTTGTTGTTGTCCCAAATCTTGCCGTCCGGGAGATACCAGGCGTACGAGTAGAAATTTGCGCTTTCGTCAAGTTGGGCCGCGGTTGGGTCTGCCTTGGTATTGATGGCGGGATATGAGCCTTCGCCCGTCTTTGTATCTGCTTTAGTCCTGACACTGCCAAGAACCGGGGAGAAGGATATGACACGGCTTTCGGGACTGCTTGGGGCGGTCTCGACCTTGGCGCAGGCGCTCAACAGAGCGAGGGCTGCGAGGATTGGCGGAGTGATTTTCTTCATCGTGGCAGGTGGTGGCGGATTGTGTGCTGCGTGCCATCGGCGCTTGACCAAATGGCGGCCTCCGGGGGCGTGACGGATAAGTGCCTGAAAATTAATAATTTGGCTATATGTCTCCTTGCCAAATCAGAGGGAGACATATAGCTAAAATGTTGTTTTGTAAGCTGTTACGCGTCACGGCTTATAATTCGATTGTGCCTGTCTCGATCTCCCAGTCTGTAACCTTAGGATCCCAGTAGATGATATATTCATTATTTTTACCGGCGAGGCTGATGGTCACATTGTAGGTGATCTTCTTGTTGATGCCCCAACTTCTGGTATCGGGGTGGATAGCGCTAAGAGCAACATATTCGGAGACGTCATCCGTGACAGCCACAGTGCCGTCTTCTCTATAATAATAGGTCGTATAAGACAGCTTGATATGAGGGACAGCCTGAATCGCTGCTTCTATTTCTTCTTTTGTGCTTGTGCTTGAGTAATTCGGTTCAGCGAATGTCTGCGGCAGGAAGGCTTTCTGATCGTTGACTAGATTTACAGCTGTAGTCTTGTTGAGTTCAGCTGGATTTCCGTCTGAAGTCTTGTATGCATAGGTGCTCTTATCGCTTGTCTCTGTATATGAAGAACTGTCCCAAGCCCCTGTAGCATTATCTTTCAGAGAATAGTCTCCTTTGTTATAAGGATTTACTATTTCGATTCCTTTGATTTTGATGACGTAGCTTCCAGCCTTGACAACTCCATTATCTTCTTTCTTGTAATTATCTTTAGTCGTTACATTGAAGCCGACAATCTGAGTCAAGGCGTGCTTGAATGCTGTAGGCACTCCTTTTTCGTTTTGTGCGCTACTGGTTGTATTGGCCGTCTGTCCGGTTGCATAAGCTACCATAAAATCAAGATTCTGGTTCGCATCCACATCGTATCCGCTCACTTTGAGGCCGTTATCCACAGTGCAAGAAACGTTGGCAGGATATGAGGTTGCCTTATTATTCTCGTCACCATTAACGATAGTATAGGAAATGAACGTCAGGCTACCTCCCTTCGGCCAGTAGTACACCTGATCGGCGTGCCAAGAATTGGCAGCGAAAGGCTTGCCCTCTACCGCAGTGCTATGATACTCTACCTCCGCATTGTCAATATACAGACTCGCCTCATTCGGCCAAGTTGTTCCATTTGCATTGTAGAATGCATAGGTCCTGAATTTGTAGTCCGTGCTGAACTTTGTGCCATCGACAAGAGCCTTGGTGCTCTTCGGACCGATTACGGTCTGCCAGGTGATCTGTGAGGGCTCGTCGGAAATCGAGCGCACCTCGTTCTTCGTGCAGGCTGAGAGCGCTACCAGCGCCGTCGCCGCGATAATAAGATAGGTTTTTTTCATCATTTTATAGCTGTTGTTTTCAATTATATCAATATGTCATGGTGCTCGTCGTCCCAGTCGTCCACCGAAGGGTCGAAGCCGCCGCCGGCGTTTTTCGGAGGGTCGATCTTGATGACCTCGTCGAGCAGCAGCCAGTGGTGCTTGACGCAGTTCTCCGTGAGGAACAGGTCCGAAATGTCGAAGGTCTTGCGCACAGACTTTCCGTCTGTGGTCTTGAGGTCGAAGGTGACCTTGAGTTCGTTGGTGGAGCCTTCTATGCGACCTAAAGTGTTGAACACCGCGCAGATGACAGGTTCTCCCTTGTCGTCGCTCTTGAGCAGCGGTATATATTCCGTCACACCGGGAAGGCCCGAGCGCCCACCGGAAGCGATGGCACAACTCTCCACGAGTCCCGACAGCCAGGCCTGGGCCCCGGAGACGTACTCCAGGCCGTCCACCTTGATCTGCAGGTAATAACTCTCCACTACAGTGCGGCATTCCGCCTCGATGGTATAAAGGTCCGTGTGCGGTGGAATCACCTCGTCAGGCTCACGTGCAACAGTCAGGTGGTCAGGCTCATATACGACCATGCTCTCCTCGCCTGTGGACGCCTTGTAGCGCGATGCTATGGTCTCGGACACGGCAGCCGCGCTGGCCACCGCCCCTTCGTAGGAGCCGAGTCCGCTGATGAGAGTGGTCTCCGTACCGAAGTTGTATGCAAGCATGCGATATGAACCCGGGGCGACAGAAACCTCCCCGGAGATCACAGTTTTCCCCTCTGAGTCCACTGTCCGGCCGCTTATGTAGCTCTCCGTGGCGATGCCGCTCCCGTCGTAGAACAGCACGTGCATCACCTCCGGGTCGATCTCCGGCACGGGAATCTTGTCATTGTAGATGTCGCAGGTGACGTTCTGGAT
>CAKUYG010000174.1 GCA_934702165.1 uncultured Bacteroidales bacterium
GCTCCGGCTCTGGCTTTTCCGGCTCCGGCTGTTCCGGATTTGGCTTGCCCTGATCCGGTGTTGCCGGCTCCGGTTTTTCGCAGGACGCTGCCGTGAGCATGCATGCTGCGGTGAGAATGAGAAGATATTTGAACTTTATCATAACGGTTTTGTCCTGATTGGACAAAGGTAGGCTTTTGTCTTCATGCGGAATATGGCTGAAGGTGCATTATCGTGTCTTTCTGGCCATATTCCGCATGTCTAATGTAAACTTTTAAATTAATAGACGTGAAATTTTGGCAAAAAACACTATATTTGCACCTTGTACGCTATAAACGAAGATAACACGAGACTATATAACTAGTTTTGTTTTGACCAATCAAATTTGTTTAACCATTTTTACAGTGATTCCTATGATGAAAGTTCATCTTAGAAGAGCTGTGCTTGCCGCTGTCGCCCTTGTTTTTGCGGGCGTCTCGGCTTTTGCGCAGCAGAATGTATCAGGAACTGTCAAGGATGCCAAGGGAGTGCCGGTGATCGGCGCTTATGTGGTCGTGTCCGGCACGACTACCGGCTCTATGACTGATGCCGAAGGCAACTGGACCCTGTCAGTACCTGCAAACTCCACTCTCGTAGCCTCATGTGTCGGCTACACAGATGCCACTGCCCAGGTTACAACCGGTAAGAGCGTCTACAATTTTGTTCTTGAAGAGAGTTCTGTTTTCCTTGATGACGTGGTTGTCATCGGTTATCAGACTGTTAAGAGGCGTGACCTCACCGGTTCGGTATCTTCAGTGACCGGCAAGGACATCGCCAAGGTTCCTGTGGCTACTGTGGCCCAGGCTCTCCAGGGCAAGCTCGCCGGTGTCAACGTGATGGCTCAGGACGGCCGTCCTGGCGGATCTTCATCCATCCGCGTGCGCGGCGGCGGCTCCATCAGCCAGTCCAACGATCCTATGTATATCGTTGACGGTGTGCAGGTGAGCAGCATCGATGACATCCCTGCCGACAACATCGAGTCCATCGACGTGCTCAAGGATGCGGCTTCCACCGCAATCTACGGTGCACGCGGTGCCAACGGCGTTATCCTCATCACCACCAAGGGCGGTACAGAGGGCAAGGCTCAGGTCCGCTACGGCATGTACTATCAGTACAAGGAGAACCCTAAGACCCTCCCTGTGATGGACGCTTATGACTATGTCCTCTGGAACTGGTCTTATGCCACGGCATATGGCGAGTCCTATGGTGACGGTGTCGCTGAATACTTCGGTCTCGGCCCTAAGTATGGCAACCATATTGAGGATTACCGCAGCATGACCTCTCACAACTACATCAACGATGTCATGAAGGGGGCCAACACCTGGAACCACGACCTTTCGATCAGCGGCGGTACTGCCGACACCAAGTACTTCGTATCAGCAAACTACCTCAACGATGACGGTATCCGTATGAAGTCAGGCTTCAAGAGGTTCGGCGCCAACGCCAAGCTCTCCCAGAAGATCACCAAACAGCTCCAGTTCGACATGGACCTCCGCTACACCGAGATGGAGATTCTCGGAACGAGGTTTGATTGGGCTACTTCAGCCTACTCTTACCGTCCGATCGACACCCCTCTCGGAGACGGCAACCCTACCCATTTCGGCAACGGCTCAAGCAGTGTCGAGGATATGTACAACCCGGTTGATGTGCTCAATAACTTCGACAATATCAGCACCCGCAACCGCCTCCGCGCCAATGTCGGCCTGACCTGGAACCCTCTCAAGGGCCTTGTAGCCAAGTCCGAACTCGGAGTCAACCGCAGCTGGAACGAGTCCAAGTACTGGGACAACGGCCATCCTAGCGGTAGCGGTTACAAGAATGCCAAACTCACCAGAGGAGTTGGAAGCGGATACCGCTGGACCACTACCGTAAGTTACACGATCCCGTTTGCGAACGAGGACCACAGCGCGACCATTCTTGCCGGTAACGAGGTGCTCAACTCCGAGTCCACTACCACCACCATTACCGGAAAGTATTATCCTGACGCTTTCACCATGGACCAGGCTTTCGGTATGATCGACATGACCGGAGTCAACTCCACAGGGGCAAAAGAAGACTCGTTCTCCAACAAGATTGCCATCCCGAGCAACACACTCTCATGGTTCGGCCGCGCAAACTACTCATACAAGGGACGTTATCTCTTCTCTGCTTCCCTGCGTGCCGACGGTTCTTCAAAGTTCGCACCTAACAACCATTGGGGCTACTTCCCGGCAGCATCCGCCGCATGGCGTCTGTCTGACGAGTCATTCATGGCGAGCACCAAAACCTGGCTCGACGACCTCAAGCTGCGTTTCTCTTACGGTGCATCCGGTTCCGACAATATTGACCCTTCACTCTGGAAGGAGACATGGACTACCAAGGTTATTACTGTAGATGGCGTACAGCAGACGTCTTATGTCCCTGGCGACATGCTCAGCAACCCGGACCTCAAGTGGGAGACCACCATCTCCCGCAACCTCGGTCTCGACTTCAGCATCCTCAAGAGCCGTATCCGCGGTACTGTGGACCTCTATTGGAACAACACCCGTGACATCCTCATGAAGATCCCTTGCGACCCTTCTTCAGGCTACACCTACCAGTTCCAGAACGTGGGTCTAACCTCCAACAAGGGTGTCGAACTCTCCCTCGCCGGAGAGATCATCAGCAAGCGTGACTTCAGCCTCTCGGCCAACGTCACCTACTCTTACAACAAGAATATGGTGGAGGATCTTCCTGATGGAATCAACGCTGACTCCCACACCAACTGGGGTTCAACCATGCGTAAACCGCAGTATGATTATATCATCCGCGAGGGTATGCCTCTCGGCATCGTATCCGGCTATGTTTCACAGGGCTTCTATACCATCGACGACTTCAACTTCGTGGACGGAAAATATGTTCTGAAAGAGGGCATTGCTGATTTCAAGGGTTCAGTCGTGAACTATCCGGAAGGCATCAAGGCTCTTGTCCCTGACGGGCAGACCGCTTTCCCTGGTGCAGCCAAATTCAAGGATGTCAACGGGAACGGCGTCATCGACGATGACGACGTGGACGTGATAGGCGAGATGGTGCCTAAGCACACCGGCGGTTTCAACATCTTCGGCAACTACAAGGGCTTCGACTTCTCCCTCGGATTTACCTACGCCCTCGGCGGTAAGGTCTACAACGCCAACGCCATGCACTCCATGATGGGTAACAAGGACAACCAGCTCGGCGAGAACCGTCTCGCCTATGTCAACGATTGCTGGAAGGCCTATGATGTGAAGTCTGACGGTTCACTCTACCTCGTGACCGACCCTTCAGAGCTCGCCGCTCTCAACGCCAACGCCAAGCACGCGATCCCTTACTCAGAGTACGGTATCACCTCATCCGAGTTCATCGAGAACGGCTCATACCTGCGTCTCCATACCCTGACACTCGGGTATACCTTCCCTAAGAAGTGGATGGAGAAGATCTCAGTGCAGAACCTCCGCGTCTATGCGACTGTCGGCAACCTCTTCTGCCTCAACAGCTACTCAGGTATTGATCCGGATGTCAACACCAACCTCGATGCGGGCGGTGACGGCTTCCCGACCCCTTACTATGACTACAACTCATACCCTCAGGCAAGGAGCTTCACCTTCGGTCTCAACGTATCATTTTAATTAAGGAGATATCATAAATGAAAAAGATATTCAATATTCTTTCTGCCTGCGCAGCGGCAAGCCTTGTCCTTGTCGCTTGCGACACGGAGAAATTCCTCAACCCGACATCTCCGTCCACGGTGGACAAGGAATTCGTGTTCTCCAACATGGAGACCGCCAATGCTTCTATGTATGGCGTGTATGAGGCATGGCGCAGTGCCTGCAACAATCAGGTGTTTGCAGCCGGACTCTACTATGCCCTTGATATTGCCGGCTCTGACATCGAGCGTCATCCGGAGGCATTCTCCAACCAGCCGGGACGTCACTGGATGGAGTGTCTCTACCAGAACGGTACCTATACTTCCGAGTATGGTCTTACCACTTATCTCAAGGACAACGCCAGCGGAGCGTACAATATGCTCTATGACGTGGTCGGTAAGGCCAATGCCGTCATCGGAGCCATCGAGTCTATGAGCGACTACGATGCGATGGTTTCCGCAGCCGCCCCTTCTGATCTCGGTCAGCTCTA
>CAKUYG010000175.1 GCA_934702165.1 uncultured Bacteroidales bacterium
CGCTTCATCGAGAGCCGCACGGGAGAAGTTGCGCCTGACACTATTTTGTGTATATTTGCGGAGCTGGAGAGGTTCAACAAGAGCGCCGCCGAGTGCGTGGACGACCGGGATGCGCTGTTCTGGCTATTCCGCCACAGCGGAGTGATGGAAGAGCTGCCGGAGGAGCTGAGTCACAGCAGTTTGGCAGAGGGCGTCACCGATGCCTGCGAGATAGCTGGCTTCTCCGCTGACAAGAGGATATTATACGAGAAAGATATGATTACAGAACTTGATTTGGCATTGCAATACGACTATGCGCGTGAACAGGGCGAAGCAAGAGGCAGAGCCGAAGAGTAAGCTGCCATTGCCCGGCGGATGCTGGAGGCTGGACTACCGCTCAACGTCATCTCCGAATGCTCCGGTTTGTCAGAAGATGAAGTCAGCTCGCTGGTCTAGCCCTCCAGTAATACTTCTTTTCCTATTGACCTTTTAAGCGGGAGAGTCGAGAAACAGCCTCCCCGCTGTTCACGCATGGTATTTCCGCGAGATGCTCCGATTGGTATGGTGGTTCTCGTGCCGCAATTCTTTACGTAAATTGACAGGGCAGACAAATAGGACAAAAGTTGTAAATTTTTGCTAACTTCGCAGTTTGTAACAAATAACACAATTCCTATATGCCCAAAATCATCACTTTCGGAGAGATAATGCTCCGACTGTCAACGCCGGGATACCTCAGGTTCAGCCAGGCTAAGCAGTTTGATGCCACTTTCGGTGGCGGCGAGGCCAATGTGGCCGTATCACTCGCAAATTACGGAATGGACGCCAAGTTCGTCACAAGGCTTCCGGAAAACGATATCGCTAAGGCCTGCCTCAAGGATCTCCGCTCTTACGGGGTCGATACGAGCTCTATAGTATATGGCGGTGACCGTCTCGGAATCTATTTCCTTGAGACCGGAGCCGTAGCACGCCCGAGCAAAGTCGTATATGACCGCGCAAACTCTTCCATCGCCACCATCAAACCGGGCGACATCGACTGGGCCGAGGTTCTCAAGGGGGCTGACTGGTTCCACTGGACCGGCATCACCCCGGCCCTGAGCCAGGGTGCCGCTGACGTGTGTCTTGAGGCCATCAAGGCCGCCAATGCCATGGGCATCACCGTATCTTGCGATCTCAACTACCGCAAGAATCTCTGGAAATACGGCAAGAAGGCATCAGAGATCATGCCTGCCCTCGTGGAGGGGAGCGACATAATCCTCGGCAACGAGGAGGACGCCGACAAGGTCTTCGGCATCAAGCCTGAAGGCTTCGATGTGACCAGCACCGGCGGACAGATCGACCAGCGCAGATTCCAGAGCGTGGGCGAGCAGCTCATGAAGAGGTTCCCACGCGCGAAAAAGGTCATCATCACTCTCCGCGGATCCATCAACGCCAACCATAACACTTGGGGCGGTGTGCTCTGGGATGGCAAGACCCTCTACCAGTCACCGCGCTACGACATCACCCACATCGTTGACCGCGTGGGAGGTGGAGACTCATTCATGGGTGGTCTCATCTACGGTCTCCTCACCTATACCGGTGATGACCAGAAGGCGCTCAACTTCGCAGTTGCGGCTTCCTGCCTGAAGCACACCATCTTCGGCGACTACAACCAGGTCACCGTAGCCGAGGTGGAGAATCTCATGAAGGGGGACGCTTCCGGGCGCGTGTCAAGATAAAAACAACTGAATCATGGCAAAATACAATAAACTCCAGGTCCTCCAGACCATGAAGGAGACCGGCATTGTGCCGGTGTTCTACAACGCTGATGTCGAGGTCAGCAAAAATGTACTCAAAGCCTGCTATGAAGGCGGTATCCGTGCGTTCGAGTTCACGAACCGTGGCGATTTCGCCCAGGAGGTGTTCGCGGAGCTTGTAAAATTCGCGAACAAGGAGCTTCCGGGGATGATAATGGGTGTCGGTTCTGTAGTTGATCCCGGCACTGCCGCCCTGTACATACAGCTCGGTGCGAACTTCGTTGTCGGCCCCGTATTCAACCCGGCTGTAGCGCCGGTATGCAACCGTAGACTTATTCCATACTGCCCTGGCTGTGGCTCTGTGACAGAGGTCAGCTCGGCCCAGGAGGCGGGCTGTGATGTCTGCAAAGTCTTCCCGGGAGATGTGCTCGGACCTGCATTCGTCAAGGATCTCCGCGGACCTATGCCTTGGAGCCAGATCATGGTGACCGGAGGCGTGAAGCCTGAGAAGACCAACCTTGAGGGCTGGTTCAAGGCCGGTGTCACCTGCGTTGGCATGGGTTCAAACCTCTTCCCTAAGGATGTTGTAGCCGCCGGAGAGTGGTCGAAGATCACTGAACTCTGCCGCGGTGCCCTCGCAATAGTGAAAGAAGTAAGATAAACTCATATTTATGTCAACACAGAAGAAACTGATGACCAACTGGCGCTGGTGGATGGTGATGTTGCTCTTCCTTGCAACCACCGTCAACTATATGGACCGCCAGGTGCTGTCCTTGACGTGGAAGGATTTCATCGCTCCTGAGTTCCACTGGACAGACAACGACTATGGTACAATCACTGCCATCTTCTCCATCATCTATGCCGTCTGCATGCTTTTCGCCGGCAAGTTCGTGGACTGGATGGGCACGAAGAAGGGTTATCTCTGGGCCATCGGAATATGGTCTACGGGAGCCTGCCTCCACGCAGCCTGCGGTTGGGCGACCTGCCACATCGAGGGTTTCGAAAGCATCAAGGCTATGCAGGCCGTACAGAACGGCTCAGCTGCCGCTCTTGCGATAGCTTCCACGAGCGTTTGGCTCTTCGTTGCAGCACGTGCCGTGCTCGCCCTCGGTGAGGCCGGCAACTTCCCTGCAGCCATCAAGACAACCGCGGAGTACTTCCCTAAGAAAGACCGCGCATTCGCGACTTCCATCTTCAACGCCGGCGCTTCTGTAGGCGCCCTCATCGCCCCTGCTACAATTCCGCTCCTTGCCCAGTACTTCAAGAACAAGGGCATCGGCGGCGGCTGGGAGATGGCGTTCATCATCATCGGTGCCATCGGCTACGTGTGGATGGCCCTCTGGCTGTTCATGTATGAGAAGCCGGAGAAGAGCAAACACGTCAATGCGGCCGAGCTCGAGTACATCCATCAGGATGATGCCGAGAATGTTGCGGCGGTAAAGGACGAGAAAAAGGACGAGAAGCAGATCTCTCTCTGGAAGTGTTTCACTTTCAAGCAGACATGGGCTTTCATCACCGGTAAGTTCTTCACTGACGGTGTGTGGTGGTTCTTCCTGTTCTGGGCTCCGGCCTATTTCTCCGACCAGTTCGGATACACTTCGTCATCAGGCATGGGCGTTGCGCTAATCACAACTCTCTATGCCATCGTGACGGTGCTCTCCATCTTCGGAGGTTACCTGCCTCGCATCTTCGTGGACAAGAAGGGCATGAACCCTTACGCCGGGCGTATGCTCGCGATGCTTCTCTTCGCGTTCTTCCCGCTCTTCGCACTGTTCGCCCAGCCTATGGGCGTGCACTCAGCATGGTGGCCGGCCATCTTCATCGGACTTGCCGGTGCAGGACATCAGGCCTGGTCAGCCAACCTCTTCAGCACCATCGGTGACATGTTCCCTAAGAGCGCAATCGCCACCATCACAGGTATCGGTGGCATGGCAGGCGGTATCGGCTCGTTCTTCATCCAGAAGGCTGCCGGTCTGCTCTTCACCAAGACTGCCGAGCTCGGTTCGGCTTTCTCTTTCCTCGGCTTCGAGGGCAAACAGGGTGGATACTTCATCATGTTCTGCTTCTGCGGTATCGCTTATGTTCTCGCATGGAGCATCATGAAGGCCCTTGTGCCGAAGTACAAGCCTATCGTGCTGAAATAATCTGATTTCGCATAAGATTGAGGCTGGCCTTTAGGGTCAGCCTCTTTGCGTTTTTGCTTTTTATGTAGTGCCGGACTGATTCGGGTTTCCGGCCGGAAAACCGTCCCTGCGCTCCCGGAAGCTCTTCTCTTCACCTTCGTCCCGTGCGCACGAGATCCGTCCCGTGCGTGAGAGGGGCTCTCGTGCGCACGGGACAAAGAAAAACACAGCGCCGTGCGCACCAAAGGCCC